>NZ_JAAHHZ010000053.1:0-44814 GCF_010672005.1 Moorena sp. SIO4A5
ACCAAGTCTAGTACCTTGCGTTTCTGAGTTAGTAATTTTTAAGGTATAAATCCAGGTTAATTAGCTATAAATAAGAGCTTGAGCAGCCAAACAATTCGGTATTATTTCCAGGAATTATCGATTATTTGGCTGAATTATTATTACTTGTTAAGTGTTAAGTATTACTTTAAAATTGACCTTTGACAAGTAACAAGTAACAAGTGTCAAGTTTAAAACCTAGGAGAGATGTGAATGTCCTACAGTGATTTTAAATCTCTAGACACACTAGCTTCTCTAGGGATTGATATGCTAGAACCTGTGCCATCTCTGATTCAAGCAGACCCAATTTACCCCAGTGACTTTCTTCAGGAAGCTCTCAGACGCTTTGTGCCACTAGCAACTGCTATCAATACTGAAAAAGCTCGCTCTGAATATCTAATCGCTCCTATTTTAAGTGAAATTACAGTCATAAACCCTCGTATTAGTCTGTTTTCTGGCAAAAACTTTAATGTAGATCCAGCACAGGGACTTACTGGATTTTTTGATTTCATCCTTACTGATAACCCAGATAAGTTAACGATCAAAGCTCCAGTGGTGGTAGTGGTAGAGGCAAAAAACGAAAATATTAATGAAGGACTCCCTCAATGCCTCGCCACAATGTATGCAGCTCTATTGGTTAACCAAAAAGAGCCAGAGATGGCTGAGCGAACAGTATATGGAACTGTTACAACCGGACAAGTGTGGCGATTCCTGGCTCTTACACAAGAAGGCAAGGCGATGGTGGATCTTAATGACCGCTATTTAACACCTGTGGATGAGTTACTGGGAGTGCTGGTTGCTATGACAACTCGATAGTTTACTAAGTCAACAGTAACGGTTGGCCTGACATCCAGTTTCGTGGAGGACCTAAAGGATTCCTCAAAGTTCTGGACGATAAAACCTTGGGTTTTGTGGATTTTCAAGGAAATCTGCAATACATCAGTGTCGGTAACTTGTCTGAAAGCGATCGCGTTTTTCTATTTTTGATGGATTACGCTCACCGTCGCCGATTAAAGATTTGGGGAAGAGCTCAAGTTATTGATAACAACCCACAACTGCTCAATCAATATTCCCTAAAACCCAGGACTCTGTACCTCACCCAATTAAAAACCGCTATAAGTAGTCGGACAGGTGATGATAGTAGCAATCTCAAGCAATAATTAGAGATTCCAACAATAAACCTAATTTCAGGAGGTTACCATGCAGATTCATGCAGATTTAAGTCAACGAGTTGTTGTCTATAGCGAAGAGCTACCTTGGGTTGATTCTCCTATGGCCGGTGTACAGCGTCGGATCTTGGAAAGGGATGGAGAGGAAGTAGCCAGAGCAACGTCTCTAGTTCGCTATGAAACTGGTAGTTCCTTTTCTGCTCATACTCATGGTGGTGGTGAAGAATTTCTGGTTTTAGATGGCATATTTTCTGATTAAAAAGGAGATTATCCCCCTGGTACTTATGTCCGCAATCCCGTAGGTTCAAGCCATACTCCTAAGAGTGAATCAGGTTGTACGATTCTGGTGAAACTATGGCAAATGTCTCCTGAAGATCAAGAGCGAGTAGTAATCGATACAACTAACAACTCTTGGGTTCCAGGTTTAGTTAAAGGATTACAGGTAATGCCATTACATACTCATAGTACAGAGAATGTTGCCCTAGTGAAATGGGAACCTGGAACTGTTTTTAAACACCATAGTCATTTTGGGGGAGAAGAAATTTATGTAATTGACGGGGTGTTTGAAGATGAACATGGAACTTATCCTAAAGGAACTTGGATACGTAATCCTCATGGCAGTACTCATACTCCCTTTAGTAAAGAAGGCTGTTTAATTTACGTTAAAACAGGACATTTAAATTAAATGTAAATTTAATTCTAATAGTTTTTATAGCGTTTCTAGGATTTATGAGGTATGGTTATCAACCTCAAAGTCCCCCTTGATAAGGGGGATTTAGGGGGATCCCTTTGTACCTCATGGCATAGATAATTGCTATCTTCCAAATCACTACAGAGATAATATCATGAAACTCAAAAAACAAAATCTTCAAGAATCCACTGACAAAATTTACGACACAATTATTGTGGGAGGTGGCGCAGGAGGTCTCTCTGCGGGAATCTATCTCCAGCGTTACTTACTCAATACTTTGATTATCGATAAAGGCAAAGCCCGCTCTTTTTGGATGCAGGAACTCCACAACTACCTGGGTTTACCTCCCGATACCCCTGGTCGTTCTGTTCTTAGACAAGGTAAAGAGCATTATTTGTCTATCGGTGGCGATTTACTAGATGCTTTTGTCGAAGAAGTAATTGATGAGGGTGAGACCTTTGCTGTGCGAGTAAAAGTCGGTCGAAACAATAGTGAATACTATACCTTTCGGGCTAAATATCTGATTGCTGCTAGTGGCATTATTGACTATTTGCCAGCCTTGTAAAATATGCGAAATGTCTATGATTACGCAGGTTATAACCTCCAGGTCTGTCTCATTTGTGATGGTTATGAAATGGCTGATAAAAAGGTGGGGGTATTTGCTAGCACTGCAGGTAATGCGGAAGTAGTTTTTCCTCTGGGTTGGTTTACTTCTGAAATTACTTTATTTACCCAAGGATTGTTCGAGGTAAATGATGAATTGGGACAAAAAATACAACAACAGGGTTATCAAATCATAGAAACCCCAGTTGAGCAATTTTTAGGGGAAGACCATCAGATGACTGGAGTGGAATTAACCGATGGTCGAGTAATTGAGTTAGAAGCTGGCTTGATTTCCATGGGTTCCAAATACCATGCCCAATATCTAGATACATTTGATTTGGAGAAAAAGGGAGGGAATCTGGTTACAGATAAGATGGCCCGCACTTCCCATCCTCGTATCTTTGCCATTGGTGATTTAAAGGTAGGACTGAATCAGGTTGTCATTGCTGCTGCCGATGGAGCATTAGCAGCTACTCAAATTTGGCGGGATATCCGTCGTAGTCAGCCTCCCAAAGCCGCTAATACCGATAGGGTTTTGCGGTGATTAGGTTTAGCAGCTGCAGATCCTGAATGTCTGAGTTTGAGGCAATTTTTCCTTTCCTTTGCCTGCTATATTATGTTGATGCAGTCGCTGCCCATGAGCGACTGCATTGCTTGTGGAAGTGGTACAATTTGTTGTACGTTAGTAAAATGACTCATGAAAATTATCAGTGTCACCGAAGCTAGAGCCAATTTGTTGTGTCCTTTTACTTAACCCATGTAAGGCTCAATACTGCTGACCCAATCTTAATCTGATGGGTGGCTTTTTGGTTAGTATTTTCCAATACCTGCTTAGCCTGATCAGCTTGTTTTAGTTTTGTAATTAACTCATCTAACTTCAGTGCTGGTTGTCGTAGATAAGAAACAAGATAATCATGCACCAATTGATAGCGGTGAGCAACAATATCCGGTACCTTAACCACCAACCCCGACTCTACTAAAATCCTTAACACCAACTCTAATTTATCAGCTTCTGTTCCTAAATGATTAGCTAACTCAGCCTTGGTCTTCAGTGGACGATTCCCTTTTTCATCTGTCAGTAAATATAGCACCAGTTCCGCCACCTGCTGATTCTGTGGTCCACAATCCTCCACTACTCCAGTCAAATACCGCGCCATCAATCCTTGCTTTGAACCCCCTTCCCAATATTGTTCCAAGGTAGTAATACTTTCCGCCTGCAATTGCGCTCCTACTACCTGCAATTCAATCGGACGTACTTCCGAGAACTCCCCAGCTAAATCCTGTACCAATTCTTCAATCAAAGCTGGTTCCAGGTAAAAATGCGATTGTTTAGTTAATTGCTCAATCACCGACTTGGCATCATCTCGGGAAAAATTCCCTAAAGGATAGCGCACATGCTTACTCAATATGTCATTGCCAATAATTTCCATACTCAGCATGGGATTAGCGCTACCCGACCATGCTGCGCGTTCGCTGAAAGCGGGACTCTCGGCAGAGCCGACGCTACGCGAACGTCCATCGCATTCGAGTAAATAATGGAGATAATCCTCCCGCATCGACAGAATCACCTTCACTGACGGAGTATTAAGACACTCTCCTAGGAATTCAAAAAATTGCCGTCGCTCAGCTTTATCCAGGTAAACAAAGAAAAATTCTTCAAACTGGTCAAAAATCAGTACTGTCCGCAAATTGTGCTGTTCATTTTGCCGCAATTGCTGTATAATAATATCTGGACTTTGTAGAGATGTTCCATGCAATGTCTCTAAATTTATTCTATTTAATGCCTCTGCCAATAACCGTCCCAATTCTTCTACCCAATTGCTATAGACTGCCATCACTACAGGCAACACATCTTCTGTACCAATCACAGTCTGTTTCAACCCTGGTACTAATCCCCCATTCACCAGAGAACTCTTGCCCACCCCCGATTCCCCATGAATCACAATTAGCTTGTAATCATTGCTTCCAATCCGTTCAATCAAGCGATTCACATCCTGCTGTCGCCCAGATGCCGCAATTTCTAGCGCTATAGTTTTTCTATTCTCCTCCTCTAGGGGGGCAAGGCGTTGCGCTCCGATCAAATTTGTTGGCAACCCCACCAACCTTATCCGTTGTCGTGGCTGTAATCGACTAGCACCAATAAACCCTCCCCAACCATACTGTTGCGCTAACGATTGTTGATATTGCTTAAGTTGGAAAGCTTGGAGATACTGCCCCTGCTGGAAATAAAGCGATCGCAATCCCTGCAAAATCCGACTGTAAAACCGAGGATTATCCTGAGGTGCAATAACCCTTGCCTGTTCTAGGTGTTGGAGTGCAGCTTCAGCTTCACCTAGCCGTTGCTCAGATTGAGCTAACAGTAGTAGATACAGACTAGTTTGAAGTGAGTGCATTGTCTGGAGTGCATTCTCCTGAATGCCGACTCCTGAGTTAAGACATGGTTTTGTGCCCTCTGTACCCTCTGTTTCCTCTGTTTCCTCTGTGCCCTCTTGTGCCACACCAGAGGAAACTGTCGCTATAGTGTCTAATGCTTTCTGAGCATTTTGCTTAGCCTCTTGCCAACGAGATTGGTTAAGAGCGACTTCTGCTAAAAATCCGTAAGCTTGGGCTTTTAGTGGTGCCAGACCTTGCGCCCCTAATAGGATTTGGCGTTGCTGTAACCCTAGGGCATTGTGAGCTAAGTGATACAAATCATCCCAATCCTCTAGACGTTGCATCACCTCACCTAGTTGATTGATCAACTTAGTGACTAAATCATGACGATTCAACTGCTCAAACCTATCAAGACACTGCTGGAATAATCCTCTAGCATCGTTCCAATAGAGACAGTTTTCTGGTTCCCGAGACTTTTCCCCCTGCTGGAAATAACACAACCCAATGTAAAACAGGACGATTCCCTGACGCTCCAGGAATTGCTGATCAGAAACGGTAATCTCATTTACCGTAGTATCACTCCCGTTTTCTAAGTTATTTATATCTTCTAAATTATCTAGATATTCTAAGTTATTTACATCTTCTAAGTTATCTAGATATTCTAAGTTATTTACATCTTCTAAATTATCTAAATTAGATGAAGAAACATTTTTCCCACTCTCCCCATCTCCTGATCTCCTGATCTGGTAATCTCCCCATCTCTCAGTCTCCCTTGGCGCTGGTTGCCAAAATGCCAAACTTTGCTCATAGTGAGTTACTGCACTACCCAACTGAGAGTTAGCATAGGCCTGTTGACCGCGAAGGAATTCTATACTAGCTTTGAGCGCAGGTTCTAGGGTTTCACCGCGATGCTGTAAATCCTTCAGAGCAGCATCAATTTCCCGGTAACGTAGAATACCTATATCAGTAGGGACAAAATATGCTATAATATTATATTTTAAAATATAGTCAAAGATAGCATCGGTAGTCTCTTGGAGTTCAGTAATTAAGGTTTCTGTTGCGTTCGCAAATTCTATCGGTGTCCCCAAACTCTCGAAATCTGGAGCAAACTGGGTTAGTTGCTGCTGAACGTCATCTGTAATCCATAACACTAAGGGGAAAGGAAGATTTTTCTGAAACTCTTCGAGCACTTGATTAGTAACACTCAGCATCTGTGCTAGATTCTGCACCGATTCTAAGCCCAACACCATCACAGCACTAGGGCGTTCTTCTCCCACTATTGACCGAATGGTGTCATAGAGCACGTTGTCTGATGGCTTAAGGGTTACGGTATGAATGTCAAGGTCCCAGAGTGTTGATAATTGCGCTACCAAACGGAAACGCACCCTAATATAATTACAGCGGGCTAAAATCAGCTTGAACTGTCCCTGAGAGGCTTCTACTGCCGACGCCAGTTTTTTCAGGGCATGCTGATTATCAGTTGCGATCGCATTAGAGTTATCCATCGACCAATGTAGGGTCTTCCCGCCATTTAAGTAGCCATCTCAACTCTCAACTCTAACATCCAAACTCCAAAAAGGGACGCCAAGAGCCAACAACCCTCAACCACCGATTGCTAGGATAACTGTTGCAAAGCCAGTCACATTCAGACGGTCTTCGTTATATAAGGTAGTACGCACTACTAAATCGAGATAAACTCTAGGGCGTAATTCTCCTCGCCAACTAATCGAGTCACCCCCTTGGCGGTAGGGAGACTCTCCGGTCGGTAATCCACCCAACTGCGCACCTTTGTCGGTTTTGCCGGTATAACTCAAAGTGGTACCAGGAATTGTTTCTCCCTGCTTGACTCGGTATAAAACTGGAACCTTGTAAACCACTAGACTGGGGTTTGTTTGAGCCGGTACCTGCGGTACCCAACCAGGTTTAGAAGATACCCCATCTACCGTTAGACGAACAGTACCACCAGCCTGTAGGCGTTCATCACTATAAACTAATACCCGCTGGTTGAGGCGCATTTCGACTCCCCTCAGAGGACTTCCAGTCCAGTCTAGAGAGTCACCACTGCGCTTAAATGCCCGCTGTCCATTGATCAACACTTCAGCAGTTTTATCCTCCGTCCTACTGATGTACCGAATATCAGTCCCTGGTATCAATGAACCAGCTTTCACCTCCTGCCTAACTGGTCCTTTGTAGACCAAGGTAGAGTTTGACCGAGGCTGCCGTTCCAATAGACTGCAACTAGTTGTGGTAGGGACAACAGCCAACAGCACCGCTGTGGCAATTAGTAAACGTTTAAGCAAACTGAGTGCTGAGTTTTGAGTGCTCAGTCCATTGTCTTGAGTGCATTTTCCGGCGTTGCTGAATAATGGAATGATTTTAAGAGTGAGGTAGAATGGGCATCTTGGTGGAACTGGCATCTTGCGTAGAACTGGCATCTTGCGTAGAACTGGCATCTTGCCAGTTTCCTCCTTATTTCGCGCGGGCAGGATGCCCACTCTACTCCTATTCATTACTTGATTGAGCAACGCCCATTTTCCTAAGTCGTAAGACGTGCTCAAGACTGAATCACCTAGTTTATGCTCAGCTCTTGCAGTGTAGGATCTGTTTTCCAAGTCAGGTTTCATGTTTGGCCTCTTTTACATGCAAGCTTGCCCCCCGATCTTCGGTGAATATTGGGGGATAACCTTTTGCCTTTCTTAATTCCTACTATAGCGATTACCAAAACCTATCTGGCTTGGTTAACATCAAATTGGTCACAGTTTCTGCAGTGAGGGCTTCATCAAATAATAATCCTTGTCCATATTCACATCCTAAATCTTGCAAAATGTCTTTTTGTTCTTGGGTTTCTATTCCCTCAGCAATTACCTCAATTTTTAGCTTTTTAGCTAGATTAACTATCGCTTCTAGCGTATCAAAAGTTTTGCCATTTTTTTGAAATCCTTTGCTAAGAAAAGAACGGTCAATTTTCAGGATATCAATTGGCCAATCATTTAGATAGGAAAACGATGAGTATCCGGTGCCAAAATCATCGATACACAATTTTATATTTCTGTCTTTAAGTTTCTGCAAGATAGTGCTAGCAACTGAGGCATTATCTACCAACACACTCTCAGTAATTTCCAGCTTCAAGTTCGCCCCACTCAATTCTAAGGTGGTGCAGATTTGGTCAATCTGGTCAATCAGCTGGGGTTGGTTGAGTTGAATACCAGACAGATTCACACTGATACTCAAAGAAGAATAATCAGGAAACTGGTCTTGCCAAAAGCTTAACTGTTTGCAGGCTTCCCGCAAAATCCATTCCCCAAGGGGGATAATTAGTCCTGTTTCTTCTGCTACCGGAATAAACTCACTAGGACTAACCTTGATGCGAGTACGGTGCTGCCACCTCGCCAAGGCTTCAAAACCAATAGTTTTGCCCGTTGTCAGGGACACAATTGGTTGATAATTCAGATGCAATGTTTCGTATTTAATTGCCTGTTGTAAGTCGGTTTCTAACTGTAGTCGCTCAATAGCTCTCTGTTGCATACTAGGATGAAAAACTTCTGAGGAGCCAATACCTTCTAATTTGGCATAATACATCGCCGTATCTGCCGCTCGCAGCAAATCTTTCGGTTGCTCATACCCCATGGTACTCAGGACAATACCAATGTAGCAATTAGAAGACACGACTCGCCCATTGAGTTCAAATGGGATGGAAATCTCCTGATGGATACGCTCAGCTGTCTCTTTCACCTGATCTAAGTCTTGGATATTCGAGAGCAAAATCCCAAATTTATTCTCTCTCATCTGTGCCACTATATCCTGATCACCGATGCATTTCTGTAAGCGTTGAGCAGTAGCAACTAGGAGTTGTTCACTGAGTAGATCACCTAGACTGTATTGGATAAGTAGGTAGCGACTGAGAGTCAGACATAGCACAGCAAATACATTATCCTTCTGAGTGTTTCCAACAATTGGTTCATCCCAGCAAAGAGTTGGTAGAATCGGGTATGCCATCGGTAGACATTTGCGATTGTGAATTGGCTTTACTGGCTTAAACCACTGGCGAAGGTAGTATAAAAACAATGTCCGATTAGGCAAACCGGTCAATTCGTCATAAAACGTCAGGTCTTGTAACCTCTTGATTGCCTTCCGGTAATTTTTGCGCACCTTTGCTTCTCTTAACTCCCGCTCCACCGCCGGAACTAATCGTGCTAACTGGTGTTTAAGTAAATAGTCATGGGCTCCCGCTTTCATAGCAGCGATTGCCATATTTTCCTTAATCGAGCCGGAGACGATAATAAACGGTAAGTCTAAGCCTTTTTTTTGTAAGAGGAGTAAGGCACTAATGGCGCTAAACTTAGCCATGAAGTAATCAGCAATCACCAGATCCCACCCTTTATTATCTAGGGCTTCGTTCATTGCTCCTGGTGCTTCCACTCGTTCATAAATTGCTTCGTAGCCACCATTTTTTAGTTCAACCACTAGCAACTCAGCATCATCTTCTGAGTCTTCGACAATCAAAACTCGCAGTGGTTTATTCATAGATTTACCCTATCTATTCATCAATAATTTTCTACTTGATTAGAAAGATTGTGTCTTAGGAGATAAGTAATCTCCTTATAGAAATACAACTAGCTTAAGTTTACCTCATTTTGATGTAATTAATGGGCAAATTTTGATGAGTATACATGATCCAAAATTCAGAAATCAGGACAATAATTTAGCAAGGTTAGTGGGAGGAGCAATAACGATTAGTGGATTCCCAAGCCAATTTCTCCTAAAAATTCCTGGAAAATCAATTATTCTGACTCGAAGCTCCTAACTCGAAGCTTTTGACTCGGAGGATAGTTGGTTATGTATAATTCAGGTAATTTTAGGTTTAATCCCAACAGATCTAGAACTAGTTAAAACAATTGAACTATCCTCCGCGTCAAGCACAGGAGATTATAATTGGTTATAAGAAAAGCAGGCTTCAACTACCGACTTTAGTATAGGTGCGCTTGACCCATTAAGAATTAAATTCGCCACGGGTCGCACCTCCTGTTGACCTTGGTGAACAGGAGGTGCTTTGTAGTGCGGATTATCCTGGAAATCTTTGCAAAGTTGACCATAGGAATACTCTTGTGTTTTCGACCAACTCGGTACATATCATAAGCATCAAAGTAAGTGTAATACTGACAGTTTTCGTTTAGAAGTCTGTCTTACTGCCTACCAAGCCTGCTTGTACATGTTGTTGGCTGGTTCACACCATAAAACAAGTAGGTCATTAGTTTCATCTGGTATGTTCCCAGACAATAATCCAGATAATAATATTTTCTTTGTCCCGTATTGCACTAGTTAGATCACCTCCTAATCACAAACAAAGTAGACCAGGGGTGTGCATCCCCTAACTTATTTTCATCCCCCGCGTCAAGCATGGGGGCAAACAAGCTGCGATTTCTGTAAATTCAATTCCTAACAGCTTAAATTTACTAAGCGCCATAATTAACCTTAGCCATCTTCAATCCTGAATTTTCATAAAAAAGAAACCCATGGCTGCCATTTTGCCATTTTTATGTTTGGATTTGCATTAAAAATGAAACACATGGCTGCCATTTTGCCATTTTTATGTTTGCAAACAGATCATCAATTGTAATTTAACTAGTGCTAATCATTAGATCAGTAGTGATGGCCATAGTTTTCAGGTGTGGAGGAGACGAAGCAATGGTGTTATTATAACCAATAATTTGTGAAGGGTGGAAAGGTAAAATAAAAGGTTGCTCCATCGGGTCACCGCTAACTCTCGAAAGCTCTAGCAAATCGTCAATGAGTTTCCACATATGCTGACTGTTAGCAGATATACGTTGGAGATAGACTAATCCTATAGCCAACGACTAGCAATTGGCATCCGCCAGCCAGTACCAAAGGCGCGGTCAGTAACCTTTAAGCCTGGGGCAGCTTGTCGGCGCTTAAATTCAACACGAGCGACTAGTCGGATGATTTTGTTAACCACTTCGGGCTGATGACCTGCATCAATAATTTGCTCCGGGGCTTGGTGCTGGTGGATCAGTCGCTCCAGAATATCATCTAGGATATCGTAGGATGGCAAGGAATCTTGGTCTACTTGACCAGGTTTTAATTCAGCGCTAGGGGGCTTAATTATAATGTTAGAAGGAATAATTTCTGTTTGGCTTAAAGGTTGTTCGCCTTTGGCGTTCGAGTCAGTTAGGTTAGCCGGTTGAGGCTGATCAGGTTGAAGGTTAGAAGAGGAGTCTGAAGGTTCAACCTTGACCCTACTAACCTGCAAATCCTGATTAACCTGGGACTCCTCTGCCTTAGAATTTAGCCACCGACATAGGGAGTAGACCCGGGTTTTGGGAACATCGGCAATTACAGCTAATCCACCATTCATATCACCATAGAGGGTACAGTAACCCACTGCCATCTCTGACTTGTTGCCAGTAGAGAGCAGGAGATAGCCAAATTTATTAGCGATCGCCATCAGTAAGCTGCCCCGAATTCGGGATTGAATATTCTCTTCAGCCACACCAAACTCTGTCCCGGCAAATAGGGAGGCTAAGGTTTGGTCAAACCCCTGCATCAAGGAACCAATAGCTAGGGTGTGAGTCTTAATACCTAGGTTTTGTGCTAATGAGAGAGCATCTTTGACGGAGTGGTCAGAACTGTACGGAGAAGGCATGAGAATCCCCAAGACATTGTCTGCTCCTAAGGCGGCGGTGGCAATAGCAGCTACAAGAGCAGAATCAATCCCACCACTCAAACCAATTACGACTTTTTTAAAACCACACTTACGGGTGTAATCCCGGACTCCTAGGACTAAGGCTGACCAAATTTCTTCGTCTAGGCTGGCTGGGGCTGGTGCTATGGCTGCCGATGGTGGAGACTGTATAGTTGTTTCTGGTGGGGTGACCAGATCCTGTGTTTCTCGGTCATATTCCAAAATGACTAAGTCTGTTTCAAAGGCACGGGCGCGACATACCATCTCACCAGCCTGATTAAATGCTACACTACACCCATCAAATATCAGGTCATCATTGCCTCCTAGCTGATTGGCGTAGAGGATAGGTGTATGGTAACGGCTAGCGCTATGGCGCAACATTGCTTCCCGAGTTTTCTGTTTACCCGCGCTATAGGGTGAGGCGGACAGGTTTACCACTAGGTCTACACCCTGTTGAACTAAGTCTGTGATGGGATTGACTTGATAGCTGCGTTTGCCCCAAAACTCTTCATCGTTCCACAAGTCTTCGCAAATGGTAACACCGATTTTAATTGGGGAGTGGGCATTCTCAGTTGTGATTCGTGATGGTTGGTGATCAATGGTGAAGGAATTACTCTCCCGTCCTGGTTCAAAGTAGCGGTTTTCATCGAAAACATCATAGGTGGGCAAGAGTCGCTTGTGAAAAATCTGCCGTACTTTTCCCCCCTCTAGTAGAGCAATGCTGTTATATAAAGGTTTGCCACCAGCAAGCTCTGCTTTGGTATTCGGTGTTACTGTCCCCACCAAAACCGCTAGAGACATTGGTAGCTGCTGAGCTAGTTGTTGCACTTGTGTAGTCATCGACTCTCGAAACTTGGGATTGAGCAGCAAATCTCGTGGTGGATAGCCACACAAGGATAATTCTGGTGTCAGCAACAGACGCACATCCTGACTCGCAGCAGTCTTGGCTACTTCAAGAATCTGTTGAGCGTTGCCTGTAATATCACCAATGGTGGGGTTGAGTTGAGCGATCGCAATCTTCATCATTTTTGCTTGTTTTTTATAGTTTAGGCCATCTACTTCACACAATCTTTAGTAATCTGGGTTTGGTTAGTAATTAAAGGCGAAAATATACAGTTTATATCGTATATAAAAATTTTTTTTATATAAAAAGTAACTGGCTCATGATTAGCATTTTTCTTGGAAATTGCTTGGCTGGTTTTATTCTTTGATTACCTTGGAAAATAAACTCCAAAGCTTGCTGCTGATATCTTTGAACAATTTCTGGACAAACATAAATTTTAATAATTCCTAATACCGGTAATTATATAGGCATCTCATTTATGAAAATTTAATCGTTATATTTATTGATATTTAATTTAAAAATAATCCTAGGATTTTAACGAAATTAAACATAAACGTAAACTCGAACGTAAACCCTAACGCAAACCTAATACTTGATAGTGTAGATTAAGTAATCAAAAATAAATCATGAACGTAGAAGAACTCGAAAACCGTTATCGAGAAGAGATTCAAAGTCTAGCCAACCAACTTCAAAATGCAGTTCTCGGACTGTCTCAGACAGAAGCAAAAATTGCTAAGATGGGACGGTCTATAGAGAACCTGAGCGAAATCCTTCAGGAATTTCTCCTACAGCAGAATCAAAAAAACTAATTCCATGACTGATGAGACAATCAATGTCAATGATTTCCTTAACAGGACTTACGCAACAACCTTATCTGTAGGGTGCGTTATTAACCAACCCTACTTACTACTTAAGGGAACTTCTGGCCTAGTTTTGCGTAAGTCCTGCCTAAGACTTCAAACTCATATCATCTCCGGTACCATCGGTATTGTATACCACAAGAGTGTTTGGCAGGGGGCTCAACTTTGTGGCTCTCAAGACAAATGACAAAAAAAGCTGACTGGATATCAATTGGTTATTTCTTCCTCTATGGCTTGTTCTATTTCTCTGAGAAGCGCTGGTTTGACTAGATAACGACGAGCTCCTAGTCTGAGAGCTCGCTTTTTGTCTGCTGGGAAGGAGTAGGCAGAAAGGATAACTATAGGGATTGTTGCCCATTGGGATTTCTTGAGTTTTTCGATCAAGGTAAAGCCATCAACTTCTGGTAATTTGAGATCCAGCAGAATCAAGTCAGGTTGAAAGTCGGCGAGGTCTCGTTTAATGGTTAACCCATGGGGTAAAGCGCAAACGTCATACCCTTGCAACTGAAGGTATTCAGTGATAACTTCTCGATTAAAATCGTCATCCTCAATGAATAGGATTTTATGAACCACAATTACAGATGTTTTTTCATTGCTAAATAAATACCAACGGTTTATCCTTTAAACGAGCATATGCCTCCGCATCAAAGCGGTCCAAAATTCATGGACGATCTGCTCCCTGAGAGACTTTTCAACTAGTATCAGCCAGGAAGCATAGCTTTAAAAGACGAGGGCTAAAATTGTAATAATCAGAGACGTTTTCCCAAAAAAATGTGGTGTACAGTCGATAAATAGTATAGATATTTTTGAGGGTAAATACATCTCGGAACAGGTCAAAGGCGACAGAATTGTCTGCCAATTTGTTGCGCAAATGCCGATAACCATAGTCCAAAATTTGATTATGGTCAAAGGCGAGCTGCGGCACATGCTCGATGGAATACCAGGCAATACCACTGACATCATCTGTGTTGAATTTAGCTTCTTCTAGTCGCTCTAGGGCAAAGTAACTGACGGATAGGTAACCCATGGCGTAGTGGTGGTTATAGGTAACCTCGACTCTAACCAATTTTGGTTGATAACGACCTAGTTCTCCGAAAGTGTACAGTTGCTCTAGGTTCACGTTGTTAACTCGAATTTTCTCTGCCCAAATCCGTTCGCGTAGCGTGGCCAAACGCGCCCCGCGTGGCCCAAAGGCCAAGGCCAATCGGCAGCATGGTCTAATGATTCTCCGTCCCACACCAAGGTTCCTGGTAAACTCGATTTACCGAGGAAGGCTTCCTCTTGGAGTACCAAAAGGCGGCTTTGTTGGGTATTGACGGAAAAAATCACATGACGGGCCCTGACCTGGAGGTTGGCTAGAGCTGGTAGTTTGACCTTTATATTGCTGCTTTGGGTCATTGGTACAACTGCTCTTGATGGATATAGTCCTTAACCAGAGGAGTCAGTGCTGTTGTATCACCATTCTCACGATACGCTGTAGAGGAAACTGATGGTACCGTAATATTAGCGATCGCTAATTGTGCTCCTAGATGCTTCAACTTTTCTAAACTAGCCTGATCTACTCCATATCCTGAACGAGGTATCACCAGCAACTGTACTTGTTTTAACAATTGTTCAATTTGATACCAACGGGGCATCTGACGGACTAAATCAGTACCAATCACCAGAGTCAAGTTTGCCTGTAATCCCCAGCGCTGTTTAACTAGTGCTATGGTTTCCAAGGTTCTCGGGCTACTCAAGTCGGGGCTGACACGGATCGGATTTTGATACGGGTCAATCTCCTCAATCAGTAACGTGAGCATTTGGGAACGTTGTTCTAGGGTGGTCTGATGAGACTTGAATGGATTATCTGAGGCCCAAACCACCACTTGGTCATAGTGATGGGATAGCCACTGGAGAATGGCTTGATGAGCACAAGTTGGGGGATCTGCACTGGTACCAAACAGGGCAATATTGACCATAGTTAGTTAAAAGTTAGTTAAAAGCTCAAAGGGGTTTGAGATTAGGTTTGCTCTTCAGCATCTAGTGCGTGAAAAGTGATCTAAGCCTAGCGTTGGGTTTTAGCTTCAGAATTATAAAATTTAAACGCGCCACGGATTAGGGTACACTCAAAGGAAACAGAATGCGATGGACTTCGTCCCGCTTTCAGCGAACGCTTGAACTGCTACAAGCTATATATAGCTTATTTGCTTAACTCCTGATACAAATGGTGATAGCCCCCTAGTTGAAAGACTTTTGTCAATCAACTAGGGGGCATGACAGTAGGTACAATCGACAGAACCTGAGAAATGGGGCAACTCAAATAGGATTTACCCAGAACTCCAACTGATCAGGACTTACCTAGTAACTCCCTTGAGTAAGGTGAGTTGATAACTCACCCTACTAAGCTGTCGCCTATTTAACTTGTCTATTTTTGAATAAGCGGGAAAAACTCTACAATCCTCTCCCCTTGACGATTCAATTTATAAATCAATTAGATGTAAAGGCGACCGATATATGCCTGATATAGATGCCTGACAGCTGACTTCCCCCTCTTCCCGCTGTTCCATCTGTTCCATCCCACCACCAATCATCTCTCTAAAAGTGCAACGCCCCTCAAACTGTGGGAGTTTCAACCGCCCGTTCGCTTAGCGTGGCCAAACGCGCCCCGCGTGGCCCATTCGCGTAGCGTGGCCAATAGGCCAAGGCCAAGGCCAATCAACTGCTGCGATCTCACCTCCATTGCCTAGGCCCTATTGTTTCAAAATAAACACCGGATCCTGAAAGTTTAATTCAATGCCCTCCTGGTCAAAGAAATCCTTGATCATTTTACGAAGCACTAGCTTAATCAGGCGGTGCTTTCCAGGTTTAACTTTGGTAACGGTTCTTATGGACAGATCAAAATCCCCAAAGTCCTCGATTCCATCCACCTTGGTCGGTTCAATTACCTCGGAATACTTCTCTTTTAACTGGTGTCCCACCTTTTCGATCACCCTGTACACATGATCCAGGTCAGCATCATATTCTATCCCAACTTCCACTACAGCATAGATATAGTCCTTGGAGTAGTTGGTAATTGAGCCAATATCCCCGTTCCGAATAATATGCATTTGACCATTGAAGTGTCGAATACGGGTAGTTCTCAGTTCAATCGCCTCCACAATCCCCTCGGCTTCCCCTGTTTGGATATAGTCACCTACCAGGTAGTAGTTTTCAAAGAGAATAAAGAATCCACTAACCATATCGTTAATGAGATTCTGCGCCCCAAGACCGACCGCTAGCCCCACAATGCCAGCACCCGCTAGGATTGGGGTGGCGTCAATTTCTATGGTATCGAGGATCAATATACCCGAACCGAAGTAAATCAAGTACTTCAGTAAACTCTCTAGTATGGGAATAATCGTTAACCGCTTCTTTCGCTGCACATCAGTCAGCTTCGGGGACCTAAGCAGTGCTTCTTCGAGGAACAAATTGGCGATCACGATCAAGCCACGACTCAGGAAGATGATACCGATAATTTTGACAGCTTTCGATCCATAGGTGGCTAAGTTAGCAATTATCTCTACTTGCTCAACCACCAGGGTGGCCATGGTAACATAGATTATATATTCTAGGCACCCCTTAAAGAAAGGAATCCGATGCCTGAGATTGCTATAGAATCGCAGGATATTATCAGGGCTAGAGTATTGAACAGTCAGGTTGTCTATGCTATCGATAATGACCACGATGGATCTCAGAATGAGCAACCCGATTCCAATAATCAGATAGATGTTAAGAAGAACGTACAGATACTTAGTTGTGGATTCTGGCACTTTCAGAAACTGGGTACACCAGATTAGGGAAAGCAGCCAGAGTCCACTGGTAAGGATTTTGGTTAAGTAACTGAACAAATCCTCAATGCTTTCATCACTAGCAGTGATTTGTTCTAGTTTCTTTGCCCGAACGCAGCCATAGTTGAGCAAACGCTGCAAGGGTTTCATGGCGAACGCAACTAGCATCAGAAGGCAGATGCATTTGCCTAACCCAGTGCCAAGGGTTATCCAGAATCCTTTGGGAATATTGCTCACTAACCCAAGTGTGTATTCCTTGAGGTCTTTCCCGCGATAGATCAGCCAACCGTTGCCACCAACAATTAGAAGGCATAGCGCTATACAACAGATAACGATCAGCGCCTGGAGGTTCTGGCGGAGGTTTCTAGCATTGCTGTTCACCTTTTGGAACCAAGCAACTCTGATCAGTTGCTTGAATAGTATACCCACCAGCCAGTTGACTAGACAGAAAACTACGATGACCAGGCTGACTTCAGCCAAGATAATAATTATGTTGTTCACTTAACAAATTAGCTCAACCTTTCAGTATAATACAATACTTTACTTATTAAATATAAATTATATTCTTAACTACAATTAAATTGATACCACTACAGGAAGGTTCATCCACCGCCTCATAGCCAGAAGTTCATGAAGGTTTCAAAAGGTTTTTCTTGACAGTGTTCCATGGACAGGAGACCTCTAGGTCGATCTGCGCCATTTGATCACAACTTGAGCTCAGATCATCAGTTGAGCTTAATTTCACATTATTTCACATTTATTTCACATTTATTTCATAATTAATCCCTGTTGTTACTTATGCTTCATAAGCTTTGCTTAAAAGGTTTAATGGTGTATTGTTTTATTTAATTAAAGAATTAAACAAGTATCTAAACCTGGAAAAGCGAACATTCAGATGAGAGCAACAGAAGTTAACCCTTCCAAAGCTGACGGCTGAGGAGCTGATAGATGAATAGTTACCACCTATTAGTTTATCGAATTTATAGCACGGAAGTGCCGGTGATATCCCTGAGGATCTTAGCTAAAGCAATTGCTATGGCTCTATTACAGAAAATAGGGAATAGGGAATAGGGAATAGGGAATAGGGAATAGGGAATAGGTAAAAAATTATGTCTACCTCATTAATATCATAACCGCTATATTAAAAATAAGTAATAGATATAATAAAGTCAATAGAGAGAATAAAATTAAAAAAATATTGATTAAATTGCCACCTAGTTTATTCTAAAAGTCCTAAGGGATGTTTTTTTTAGACAAGGTTGATTGTAAAAAGGTTGACTTGGCTATAATTCAGTCTATTAATCATTGATCATTGATCATTTTTCACAAGCCTTTATCCTGTTTTAAATAATTTTATTGACAGTTCTAATTCGTGGTTTTTAGAAAGGTTTAATCGCCGCCATTGCAGCAAGGGCGTGATTGCCCACTCGCGAAGCCAGGTAAGGTTGAACGCGATGGACGAAGTCCCGCTTTGCTGCGAAGCGCGTGGCCTTTTGGCCAAGGTTTGAAGGTTGATGGTTTGAAGGTTGAAGGTTGAAGGTTGAAGGTTGAAGGTTGAAGGTTGAAGGTTGATGGTTGATGGTTTGATGGTTGATGGTTTGATGGTTGATGGTTAATGGTTTGATGGTTGATGGTTGATGGTTTAAGATAGAAGGTTTGATGGTTGATGGTTTGAAGGTTTGATGGTTGATGGTTGAAGATTAGAGGGTTAACAACTGAAAGCCGGATGTATAACTGGCAACCTGTAACGTTAAACATGTAACATGTAACCTGTAACGTAAAATATAAACTTTATAACGTTAAACCTGTAACCTGTAACCTTGGCCAAAAGGCCACGCTACGCGAACAACCTGTAACCTTGGCCAAAAGGCCACGCTACGCGAACAACCTTCAACCTGTAACTTTCAACCTGTAACTTTCAACCTGTAACCTTGGCCAAAAGGCCACGCTACGCGAACAACCTGTAACCTGTAACGTTAAACCTGTAACGTTAAACCTGTAACCTGTAATCTGTGACCATTCAACTGATCAGGTGATATATGCTAAAAAAAGCCATCGTATTAGTATCTATAGTACTGCTTGCCTGGGCTACAGTTGTAGCAATTGATACCTTCGAGGGATATCAAGAGAGGATAACCATTGCGATCGCAGCTCCGTTAAGCAATGCTAGTGAATCAGCCCAACGCTCAGGCAGAGCAATGGTAGACGGTGCTCAACTTTACATTAAGCAAGTTAACAAGGCTGGCGGTGTTAAGGGGAAAAAATTTAAGCTTGAAGTTTATGATGACCAAGGCAATCCGGATGTGGCACAGCAGGTTGCGAAGAAGATTGCTCAATCAAATGCGATCGCAGTGATTGGTCATTACAGTAGTGGGGTATCTACGGCTGCTGGCAAAGTTTATCAAGACTATAAGATTCCTGCGGTGACCGGCTCAGCTACTGCTGATGGGGTCACCCAATCGAACAGTTGGTATTTTCGCACCATTTTTTCTAACAGTGCTCAGGGTACTTTTATTGCCAATTACATCAAAAAGATTCTGGGATCTTCAAAGATTAGCCTAGTTTCCAGCAGCAGCAGCTATGGCTTGACCTTAGGGAAGACTGTTGAAGAGACGTTTCAGGAGTTAGGGGGAGAAGTAGTCAGTAAGTGGGTATTAGGGGATGATATAGACCAAGGCATAGAAACGATTTATCAAGATTTATTGGCTTTAAAAAATAGTGGGAAAGACCCAGGAGTGATTGTGATGACAGCGAATCGCAATCAAGTGGCTGGATTAATTGCCAAAATGAAGAGTTCTGGGATGGATTTCCCCATTTTTGGCGGTGACTCTTTAGCAGAAATATCCCTGGCGCAACGGTTTGAATACTCCCCAGAGGAGAAGGATGAACCAGGCTTCTTTACCAATGGAATTTATGCCATTGCTCCGATTATTTTTGACATTTCTGATGATGGGGGTCAACAGTTCAGAAACGAATTTGAAAAGCAGTACAAACAAGCGCCGGGATGGGTGGCGACTTGCTATTATGATGCGGCAAAAGCCATTGTTGAGGCAATTAAACGCTCTGATATTACCTGGGACGATTTACCGAAAGACCGTTTGATGCTTAAAGAAAGCTTAGCAACTATTAATAGCCAGGAAACGGCGTTCAAGGGGGCAACCAGAAATATTTATTTTGACTATTATGGTAATGCAGTAGCACCCGTTTTTGTGGGTATTTTTGATAGAAGAAATTTTATTTCAGCATTTAGCCAGCTGCAAATAATCCCGGACTTACGGGCTGTTGCTAATCTGGAGGAACAGCTCGACAGTGGTGAAATTGTAAAGGTTGGTAATAACTATATGGTAAAAACCCATATCGTTTACACCGGGATGGATATCAATGAGATTAGTCACATAGATGAAAAAACCTCCTCATATTTGGTTGATTTTTTCATTTGGTTTAGGTACCAAGGGGATATTACAGCCGACCAAATCGAGTTCACAAATTATGGCATTGAGCGGCTAGATTCAGGAGAAAAATTGACCTTAAAAGAACCGATAGATACAGATTTAAACAATGATATAAAATATAAAGTATACCGGGTTAAAGCCGATTTTCATGAAAAGTTTGATTTTCACGATTACCCGTTTGACCTTCAGACCCTATCAGCGAGATTTCGACATCTCAACCTAACTCGGGACAAGCTAATTTATGTAGTGGACTTCGTGGGAATGAGAGATACCACTACAGAAGAAGTTCTCAAAAATTGGAAGACAGCTAAAGTGTTTGATCAGATTACCGATTGGAGTGTTGAGAGTGCTGCCTTTTTCCAGGATACGGTGATTAACAATTCCACGTTGGGCAATCGACGATTTATAGACACAGATTCGGATATCGAATATTCTCGATTCAATGTGGTTATTAAAATCAAGCGGGATTTAGTCAGTTTTAGTATCAAGAATCTTTTGCCTCTACTATTTTTTGTGGTGGTGGGATACCTGTTTATGTTTCTCCCCTTCGATCACATGTCCGTAGAAGCAGTAAGTGGCTTGCTACTAGCGATTGTATTTTACCATCTAAGCTTGATAGAAGGACTACCGGAGGGGGTTGGCTATGTAGTGGCTCTCGACTATGCCTTTTATATCGTTTACATACTCAATGGCTTACAGTTGTTGATGGTGGTGATTGGGAATAGTGAGGGGTTTCAGTCTGGTAAAATCAAGATTAGCAAATTAATGGAGTTTGGAAGAGTGGCGTTTCCAGTGATTTTGGTAGTTTATACGTCTCTTCTGTGCTGGCGGTATTTGTAGTTATTTGTTATAGCGGTTTACGATTTTATTAAGTACATATTTCTGGTTTTTTAGGGAGCAGGGAGTAGGGAGTAGGGAGTAGGAAATAGAGCAGTTGGCATTCAATCTAAGTTATTGATTAATGTGACAGGTTACCTTTTGGAGGTAGCTATGGTGAGCTGTTGTAGGGCATCAGAAATTTCTACAGGTAGTGGGCTTGGCTGATGAAGTTGTCGGGTTGACGTGGCAAGACTGGCAACAGAGGCAGCTGTGCGTTTTTGGATGGTGTCTAAGGATTCTGGTGGCTTGAGTCGTTGACCTTGTTTGATGACTTGTTCGAGCAGGGGTTGTTCATGATCTTGGCAGGATTCAGCCATTAATCCTAGCCGGTCTTTGATCACTGTATCTTGGTGAAATTGGCGATAGATTTGCTTGCGTCCTGGATAGGTGACTTTGCTACTGGACTGTTTCATGGTGGGAATGCCATCAATTTCTACTAATTTGTAGACTCCATTGACTGGGTTTCCAGTGACTAGGCGAGTTCCGAGTCCATAACCGTCGATACAAGCACCAGCCTGTTTGAGTCTGGCTATTTCATACTCGTCTAAATCCCCACTGGCAAAAATTGAGACATTGGGTAAATGCGATCGCACTTTTTGGGACAAGGTGACTAAATCCCCAGAATCCAAACGTACTCCAGTCACTTGGATTTCTCCAGCTGCGATTCGTTGAGCCAGACTTTTAGCGGCTGCTACTGTATCATAGGTATCTATTAATAAGGGAGCATTGGGAAAATAGCGATAAAAGGCCGTAAAAGCATCCTGCTCACTTCCAGATACTGCTGTGATCGCCATGACCAAAGCATGAGCCATGGTTCCTTTAGGCTGACATCCTAATTTCAGGGCTGCTAATACATTAGATGTGCCATCCAACCCACCTGCTATAGCTGCTCGTGCTGCCCACAAGGATGCCTGAGGACTAAAGGCTCGTCGAGTGCCAAATTCTAGTAAGGTAGCCTCGGCCCCCGCCACATCTCTTAGCCGTGCTGCCTTAGTGGCAATCAAGGTTTGATAGTTAATTGTATTGAGTAGGTAAGTTTCTACTATCTGTGCTTGCCACAGAGGAGCATCCACCCGCAACAACGGTTCATTAGCAAACATTGCTGTTCCCTCAGGCACTGCCCAGACATCACCGGTGAAGCTTCCTTCTGCTAAGAGTGACCAAAACTGTTCCGGTGCTCCCTGAAAAATTTCTGTCTGTTGTAATGCTTCTAGTGCCTGGGGACTAAAGCGAAACTGTTCCAGGTAGTCGAGTACCTGGGCGAGTCCCATAGCAATCAAGTAACCAAAGCCATTAGGTAAACGTCGCGCAAATAGTTCAAAGGAAGCTGGTTTTTGGGCTAAGCCTTCACCACTATAACAGGCTGTCATGGTCAGCTGATACAGGTCAGTTAATAAGCTATAGTCCTCAGGTGTAGGTATTAATTCCTGGTGTTTATCATTCATGGTAGTAGTGTTTAAGTAGTAATGTTTAACATAAGGTAAAGGAACTTTAAATAGGTACAGATTTGTTAACAAGCCTCTCAAAATTTCCAAACAAATCTTAGTGATTAGTCAAGCTTGATAAAAGTATTGCAAATATTGCCAAACAAATATTACTAACCTGCCACCAAACCGATAATTCTCGATAAGATAAAGTACACCAAGACAAAAACGTCTTTCAGTCTTTACTGAGAGTTAATACTCAATAATTTGAGAACAGCAATTTGATGAGAGCAGGAAAGTAATCGTGAACCACCAGAAAAGCTAAAGGTTCGCGGTAATTATAACCACTGCTGCTGTTTTCAACTCTAACTCAACTAATTCAGGAGAGCAATTTTATGGGTTTTTACAAACTATTGGAAAGCAGTATTCAATATCTTTCTGAAGCAGTAGCTAGGATTTTTGGTCCTAATGATGACATTTATCCTGCTATTGGTGTTCAACCCTTTAGCGGTGACCCCTTTGAGCAGAAAGAGGCATCTTGGTAAATTCTTCGGTAAATTCTTCGATTTTAGCTAGAATTTGAACGCTAGTTATAGTGGTTCTTGCTGGAATACACAACACCCTTAGGGGCGCACAGCGTGCGCCCCTAAAGCTAATGTGGGGTTGCCTATTGGTGGGATGATTTAAGCTGGGAGCGAACACTGTGATGTAGGTCATGTGGTAATTTAGCGGTTCTCATAACTCCCTACTCCCTACTCCCTACTCCCTACTCCCGTTAACTCAGGCGTTGCCAATTTTCTAGTGGTTTACCGTGACAAAATTGCTTTCACCTTTGCTTTAAACATATGAAGCTTCCACCATCTGAACGAGGTGGTGGTGTCCTATGCTAACCTGGAACTACGAAGCGTCCACAGGTCACATAGACAAGCCCAGCTTCTAGGCGGTCGTCGAGATCTTTTGCTGGAACGACCCTCCTCGCCATTTCTGCGAGTGAGTTTAAACACGCCTCTGGCACCGATGTTGTAAGCACCGTTTAAATCTGCATTAAACCGCTTACCTGAAGGGAAGGTTGCCAAGGAGTATTTTTGGGAATTTCGTTTGACCGTACCAGAGCCATCAAAAGCCAACTTTGAAGTATAGGCAGCAACAACCTCTATTACTCTGCCACCTAATTCAGCCCATTTCATTTCCGTAAAATCACGAATCTTTGCTTTAAGCCAACCGTGGAATCTTTGCCTTAGATTAGACCGCTTTCGTCCACCCTTCGGCTTCCATCCTTTAAGATTCTCAAATACGATCGCTTCAGAGTTAAATTTCTCAGCCATCTCAACAATTCGCTTAGAAACTATGTGGCTGATTTGGTTGTTGATTCTTTGGCATTTTTTATAGGTTTTAGAGCAGAAACCCTTGTGAAGTTTGCCGCCTTTACCCATAGTTTTAGATGCTCGTACAGATACGGATTTTAGTCGTTTATCCCTGCGGTCTATGTCTCTTCCAAGGTGAATAAAATCACGATGGATTACAGTGCCGTCATGGGTTACGACTGCTACGGTAGCCGTAGTGTTTATACCTAAATCTACCGCAGTAACATTAGCCTCTGGTTTGCGTTTTTCTGGCTTACAAGTGAATGGAACAGACAGATGGCAGCACCTATCATTGAAAATCAACGACGGAGACATCATTTTGTTTGTAGTCACCTGGTGGCGCTCTCTTAAAACGGTGATTTGAACCATAGTCCAGACCCAGTTTTTGCCATCAAAAACTTTGATTTCTACTTGGTCGAAACCATGCAGCTTGTAACACTGTCCTTTGTACAAAGCAGGATAGCAGCCAGCATCACCATTTAGTCTTGGCGGCTTACTATCTCTCTTTTTTCTGTTACCAGATTGCCATTCCCGATATCGAGTAACAAAGCTACTAACCTGTCCAGCCGCAAATGCAATTGCAGCTCGACGGTAATAGCTAGGAAATTTGTAAAAAGCTTTATTGAATTGTGGATATTTGATATTTGGACGCTTGGCTGTTTCATGCATTAACTTTTCGACAGCAGGAGTTAACTGATCTGCTGTCAATCCACCAAGCTCAGACCAATCAGTATAAATAATGCCAACCAAGTACCTACAAGCCTGACGATAAACTTTGACCGTCTCCGCAAACAAGGCTTTTTGTTCGGAAGACGGATTAAGTTTCCATTTGTCAGTTCTGATGACTTTGGTCGGCGTTTTCACTGGTCTATAATAAGATTGATATTTAACATTTTAGCATCCAAAAATGGAGACGACAATAGATTGATTGATGTTCCAGGTTTTTGGCTATTGTTATTAGCGTGGACTAACCATGGAGACGAAACCTTAGAAGAGTAGAGCCTTACTACAAAAGTTTCAACCTTTTATACATAGCCGACCAACCATAAAGGCTCTACTCTTCTTACGGTAACTTTAAAACCTGAACGTTCGCGTAGCGTGGCCTACGGCCAGGTGGGCGAATGCGTCTCACGTTCTGTTCAAACTCTTCTGGTGTTGGTTGAACTTGCTGCCAACTTTCCCGTTGCTGTAAAGCTGTTTGCCAATTTTGGACTGAGGGATAGTCAGCTAAAGAAACGCCGATCTTGCTGAGAAAATATACCGACAAACCGGCGACAATATCGGCTACCGTAAATTGCCCTTCTACAAAATAGTTTTGATCGCCCAATTTTTCGCTATAAAATTTCATCACTGTGGCAACTTGTTTTTGAGCTTGTTCTAATTTTTTTGCTTCTACTTCAATCTCCAAGTTATGGCGCATAAATGTTACGATAGCAGGAGCAAGCTCATTGACATTGACCAGTTCTATCATCCTCACTGTAGCAATAGCTTGAGGATCAGTGGGCATCAGAGCAGGAGTTGGATATTTAGCTTCTAAATAATCTAAGATGGCTAAGGATTCTATCACTTTAAATCCATCATCGATTAGGACTGGAACGTGATGAAAAGGATTGATTTCAATAAATTCTGGCGTAAATTGATCACCATCTAATTTTATTTCAAC
Organism: Moorena sp. SIO4A5; assembly: GCF_010672005.1. Taxonomy (NCBI): domain Bacteria; kingdom Bacillati; phylum Cyanobacteriota; class Cyanophyceae; order Coleofasciculales; family Coleofasciculaceae; genus Moorena; species Moorena sp. SIO4A5. The sequence goes on from NZ_JAAHHZ010000053.1 coordinate 25,850, forward strand.
AGGCTCAAACTCAATCTGTTTTTCTAATAAAGCAATCCATACCCGTCGGGCATTGTTGGACATGGGATTTTTGTAAAACTTTAACATTGAATCAACTCTCCATTCCTATCAACGTTTGATTTATTCTTAGTTTAATATCTACTTTCAAGCACAAGCTCATAAACTGATCTATTTCAAGAACCCTTTAACCCAAGGTGAGGATTTGACTTAAAAAGAACCCTACTGCTGCACTACCGATAGGAACTGTGAGATTATCAATACCGAACTTGGAGAAGGCTTCTAAGACTGTGGCAAAGAATGCGATCGCAATTGACATCAACCAGGTTTGCCAGACATTACCTTGAACAGCGAAAAGGATCAGGCTACTGACTACATAGCTAGTTACCGCCATGGTTCCAGACCCTTCCCAGCTTTTTTGCATCCCCCAAGCCTGATAGGGATGTTGACCAAATTTCTGACCAATCAGTCCTGCCAGTCCATCTCCCCATGCCATCACTAAAATACCAATAGCGGCATACTGGAATTGTTGTAATGGCCAAAACCAGGCAATCACGACACCAATACTGACAGCATAGAAGAAAGTGCCTAGGCTTTTGCGCCCAACGCTGTTAATACCAGGCAAAATAGGAATGTAATAGGACAAAAGAGCGATCGCACCAGCGATAACTGAGGCCAAAATACCTACCCAGGCAGGTATTTGTAGCCACCAAGCCACTAAAATCACGTTACCCGTGCCAATGTGAACAATTTTACGGGTAATTTCTGAATCCCGGGCGGTGCGCTGATGTAGTGTTTCCGCCAGCAGCACAATCGCACCGAGACCGACAGCAATCAGTGCAATTTGCAGCCATAGGGTTGGTATTGATTCTATCGAGGGTACAGAATTAAACAAGGATCTGATGGCAGCATACTGTAAAACTTATTTATTACTGTATTAGATGGGGTGACCATTACATGAAATTTTTACTTATTTGGCTAATTCGAGGCTATCGAGCGTTTATTTCCCCCCTATTTCCCCCAGTCTGTCGCTTTCAACCAACCTGTTCCCAGTATGCTATCCAAGCCATTGAGCGGTTTGGTGTCTTTCGGGGCGGTTTGCTAGGCATTCGGCGTATTCTACGGTGTCATCCTCTCTATCCAGGAGGTTATGATCCCGTGCCTGACGTTTATCCTAATGGTAATAGCGATAAATCTAGAAGTGTTGAACAGGGAACAGGGAACAGGGAACAGGAAACAGGGAACAGGGAACAGGGAACAGAGAAGAAGTAGTGACTCTTGTGGTTTGAGTATGCTGAAAAAACTGATAACTGCTATAACTTATGAAACCTTATCAGCAAATCCCAATTGTAGAGTGTGGAGAACCCCTCATCCCCATTCCCTTAGAACAATTTGCCGCTCGTACCCCTCATCCCTACCAAAAACTGGGGGCACCTTATGGTAAAGCTTCCCCTTATTATCTGCGCCAGAGTGTGATAGAAGCACTCTTTGTGGCTCAAAGCCAACTCCAACAGCAGCATCCAGGTTGGCGCATCCAGATTTTTGATGGCTATCGACCGGTGGAAGTCCAACAATTCATGGTTGACCATACCTTTGCCCAAGTAGTTCAGGCACAACAACTCAACCCAAGCACCCTATCGGAAAAACAACAGCAAGCCATTTGGGAACAAGTCTATCAATTTTGGGCAGTACCCAGCTCTAACCCTATGACTCCACCCCCTCACAGTACAGGTGGTGCGTTAGATATTACCCTGGTCGATGCTACCGGTGAAACCATTGATATGGGCTCTGAGATTGATGAAGTCTCACCACGCTCCCATCCCGATTATTACGCCAATCAACAAGACTTGCCTTATCATCACAATCGACAGCTGTTAAAAAATTTAATGTACTCGGCTGGGTTCCGGTGTCATCCTAGAGAGTGGTGGCATTTTTGCCTCGGAGACCAAATGTGGGCTTGGCTGCGCAATCAAGAAGATTCAACCAATACCTTGATCGCACGATATGGTGGTGTTGAGTGCGGAGCATGTTGAGTCCTGAGTACTGAGTCGGAGAGTCGGTCAGTCCTAAGTGGGGAGCGTGCTAAGTGGGGAGCGTGGTGATAGCTCAGTTGCTGCTAAGATGGTTTAGCAGTGGCATTGTAGTGGAATTGTTAATCAAGTAGCTCAAAGAATGCTACAAATAGACCATTTTTTATTGCCCCTCTTGCCTCTCTTGGCCCTCCTGCTATCTCTCCCTGGCATTAAAGCAAAATGGTATCAGATATCCTATAAAAACAATTAAAAAATAACGATTACTTAAGGTTATATAAGATTTATGATGGCACCTAAGCAAGTATACGTCCTTTTATTTAATGCCCGGACAGAAAACGAGGGAATTCACACCATCCAAATTGGCGATAAGCAAACGGTATTGATGTTTGAAGAGGAAGACGATGCTACCCGCTTTGCTTTATTGCTCGAAGCCCAGGATTTCCCAACAGCAACCGTGGAAGCTATCGATCTAGAAGAGATTGAAGAGTTTTGCCAATCGGCTGGTTATGACTCGGAGTTGGTTACTGAAGGAATGTTGGCCATGCCACCGGAAACAAATCTAGAAAAGACTGATTGGCAACCTGACGTCAAGAAAACCGAAGAACCAGAAATATCAGAGCTAGACCGCATTCGCCGTCAGTTGGAAAATTTATTGTAAACTGATAAAAATTTGAGGAATACTTTTTAACTGTCCCCCTTGACCGGTAAACCAAACAACCAAACAACCTACCAGACACCGAATCGGCAAAGGCGAACAACCGTCAACGGTTCAACCTTCAACCAAATAACCTTCAACCTTCAACCAATGACTAAATAAATAATGCAAAATTTAGAACAACGGGGACATCTACTGACCGAACAGATTAATCCCAATAGTCAGAACCTTGACCAGCTGACATCCCTAGAGTTAGTCGATCTATTTAATCAAGAAGATACCAAAACCCTAGATGCGATCGCAGCAGCTCGTAGCCAGCTAGCTCAAGCCATTGACTGCACAGCAAAGGCATTGCGTCAAGGAGGATGCCTCTTCTACGTGGGGGCTGGTACCAGTGGACGCTTGGGAGTCCTCGATGCTGCCGAATGTCCCCCCACCTTTTGTACACCCCCAGACCTAGTCCAAGGGATCATTGCTGGAGGAGCAGGGGCATTGGTGCGGAGTTCTGAAGATTTGGAAGACCGACGGGAAGATGGTGCAAAAGCGATCGCCCATCGCCGGGTACATGACCTAGATGTGGTGGTAGGCATTACCGCAGGTGGTACCACACCCTTTGTCCACGGCGCACTCCAAGAGGCACGACGGCGGGGCGCAACCACTATTGCGATCGCTTGTGTCCCCCCTGAACAGGTCAGTATTGATGCTGATATCGATATTCGGCTGCTAGTTGGTCCGGAAATCCTAGCTGGCTCTACTCGCCTCAAAGCCGGTACTGTCACTAAAATGGCCTTGAATATCCTTTCCACTGGAGCCATGGTAAAGCTTGGCAAAGTCTACGGCAATCGCATGGTAGATGTGGCAGTGACCAACAAGAAACTTCATGACCGAGCCCTGCGCATCCTCAAAGACCTGACCAACCTCAGCCGAGAAGACTGCGCTCACTTACTAGAGCGCAGTGGACGCCAGGTAAAACTAGCGCTACTAATGTACTGGACAGGATTAGACCAAGTAGAGGGAGCCAGCTTCCTACAGCAAAACCAAAGTGATCTCAGAGCCGCTCTCCAAAGTTGGAAACAAACTAGTACTCCATCAAAATTGAATTGATAATGTTTAACGGATCACAGACTACTGTCACTTTGGTAATCATACTCGTAGCCCTTGGTGTTCTAGGTTGGGGCTATAACCGCGCTCGTTCTTACGGCAAGCTGGGAATTTTAGCCTGGTTACAGTCAGTAGTCTTGACACTGCCCTGGCTATTATTCTTTGGCTTAGTCAGCATCGGAATTTACCTGAATATCGTTGGGATCCTATTTCTGCTACTCGCTTCCACCGGCCTATACATCTACTTGGGCAGGCTCTTACGTGCAGCAGGTCAAGATGAGGTTTGGCGGGAGCGTGCCACCAAACTGTTCGAGGATCAACAACAAAGCAAAGATGCCCAAAAGTCTGAGGAGCAAGATACTGCAGCTTACAACAATTTAACTGCCGTATCCGAGGGTCCGAATACTACCAGGATCGGAGTAGCTACAATTCCTGATGAAGACCTACAACTGATTAAAGAGATTTTTGGGATTGATACCTTCTTTGCGACGGAAACTATAAAATATCAGGAAGGGGCAATTTTTACAGGCAATCTGCGGGGAAACGATGCAGAAGTTGTACATTCTCGTTTGTCAGCTAATCTAAAGGAAAAATTAAGCGATCGCTATCGGCTATTTTTAGTCGATAATCCAGAAGGGAAACCAGTTGTCATTGTCTTGCCCAGTACCAATGACCCACGAACCACTACAGTTGCGCAAAAAATATTAGCCCTGGTTCTGGTAATTGCCACATTTTTCACCACTTTAGAAGTATCTGGGTTACTGCTTGACTTTGATTTATTCAGTGAACCCCAACGGTTTCGGGAAGCCTTACCGATTACCATCGGAATTTGGATAGTTCTGATTACCCATGAACTCGGTCACTGGTGGCAAGCCAAAGCTCACGACATTCGCCTCAGCATACCCTTTTTCCTGCCCAGCTTGCAAATCGGCTCATTTGGTGCTATGGTTCGCTTTGAATCCTTATTACCAAATCGAAAAGTATTATTTGATATTTCTATAGCTGGACCAGCCGTAGGTGGTGTAGTGTCTCTACTGATGCTGATGGCGGGATTATTCCTTTCTCATCAAGGCAGTGCCTTTCAGGTGCCAGCGGAATTCTTCCAAGAGTCAATTTTAGTCGGAGGGCTGGCAAAGTTAGTGCTCGGTAGTGCTCTCCAAGAGTCTTTAGTGGATGTTCACCCTCTCACCATTGTCGGTTGGCTAGGTTTAACCATAACAGCTTTGAACCTAATGCCAGCAGGACAACTCGATGGTGGGCGAATTGTCCAAGCTATCTACGGACGCAAAACTGCTCGACTTACTACCATTGCCACCTTAGTAATTTTGGGGATTCTGGCCTTAATCAATCCAGCCAATCCCATCATTTTGTACTGGGGAATCTTGATTTTGTTCTTGCAGCGGAGTTTAGAACGTCCTAGCCTCAATGAAATTACCGAACTCGATGATACTCGAGCATTGTGGGGGTTATTGGCATTATTTTTAATGGTCGCAACTCTGATTCCCATTAATTCAGCTTTGGCAGGAAGGCTAGGAATTGGGGGTTAATTTCAAGGGTTGAACGCGATTGCGTGGCCTTTTGGCCAAGGTTGAAGGTTGAAGGTTGTTAGGTTGAAGGTTGTTAGGTTGAAGGTTGAACGCGATGGACGAAGTCCCGCTTTGCTGCGAAGCGCGTGGCCTTTTGGCCAAGGTTGTTAGGTTGAAGGTTGAACGCGATGGACGAAGTCCCGCTTTGCTGCGAAGCGCGTGGCCTTTTGGCCAAGGTTGTTAGGTTGTTTACCATAGGCGTTGGGTGTAGGTTAGATTGAGATTTACATGCTTCTTGGGGGAAACTTCAACATTAGTTAATCCTAGTTACACACAATGAGCAAATTTTGGAATAATGGTAAAAAAGCGATGTATTGCTATTCCCTAAAATCCCAAACTTGTCTACCTCATTTAATTTAAGTCTCACTATGCAATCTACTTCCCAAATTAACCAATGTACACTTCTCCCTGAGACCTTAATTAAACTCGCTTACCAGGGATTTCAACGTAAGCATTCAGCCGTCAGCCGTCAGCCGTCAGCTCTACAGCGAAATGCTCCTCACTCTGCGGCGGTGGAGGTCTTAACTAGACTACAACTCGACCTGCTACTGGCTTTAACACCACCTGGGAAAAAGAAACCCGAGAAACTGACTATTGACTGGTATTCTAGCTTACGGAATCGGAGAGCGTAGTACAATGACCTTTGAACTGGTGTGGGCGTACGAAGGGTTTGTGGGAGTGTTTCTTCTATGTTACAGATGGTTTCAATGTGTATCCCAACTACATCCATCGATGGTGACCAGATATCGTCAACCCGTTGTATATGACCCGAGTCTAGGGTGATTTCACTCGATTGAGGCACTATCTGGCTCGGCTACATCCCAAGACTTTGTGTGACTCGAAGTCAATAGAAATGCTGAAGCATTCGATCGGACTGTTAGTGCATTACCTGAAGTTTTGGGAGGTGCCGGTGCCACCGAGGCACATACCTGTCTATCCCTGATTCATCCGGTAATTCAGTAACGCTTTGGAGTTTAGTCATTTCTATGTTGAATTGGAGAAGGAAACATGGTCAATCTGCATAAGAAGTACGAAGTTCAGAATGTTCAACAAAATCGTTCAGAACACGACCCTTTTACCTTGAAAAGGTACGAACAGTTCTTCAGTTTTTTTCAGAAAGGAGCTGTAAAGATTCTTGACGTAGGTTGCAATACGGGTAGAGGTGGATTACGTTTTAAGGAGTTGAACCCGAACCTGACATTATTTGGTCTTGATTGTGTACAAGAAAGATTAGATGTTTTGCCTGAGTGCTATTCACAAAAAGTCTATGGTCTTTCAACAGACATACCTATGGAAGATCGATTTTTTGATGTGATTACTGCTGGTGAGTTTCTTGAACACCTGTATCCTGCCGATGTAGATAAAACATTATGTGAATTCCAAAGAGTGTTGAAGATTGGCGGAAGGCTGTTGCTTACCACTCCCAATCCTAATTACATAAAAAATAAAATCATTGGAATGTCAGTTTACGGTGTCAGCCATTTAACTCAGCATTTTCCAGAAGTTCTGCGATTGAGATTGCAAATGCATGGATTCTCAGGAGTTAAATTATATGGATCAGGTAGGGTATCCCAGTATTTAGGTTGGCATTTTCCGTTGATGTCAATCTATGGTAGCTATCTCGTTGTAGCAAATAAGTACTGATCAGGCTAAGATTACCGTTTGTCTGCTTAAGGAGAAAATATCCCACCTGGAAAATTAAAAGGAAATGTGGCAATTCTTCCAGGGGGTAGGCTGTCCTGGAATGCCCTCCTCTGTAAGGTCAATGGCACTGAAGCAGAGGAATTAGCTCAAGGAGGTGCTAAACCCTCTGCTAAGATTCTCGAAGAGATGAATTTCGTGGAAACTTGGCTCAAAGGTATCGGAGCGAAAGCCGTTAAGCCTGCATCTGAGCTTTATAATATCTTCCATGCAGGCAATATTACTGGTGTAGTAGACCCTCTCTATGGATCCCAAATGCTCTTAGGTGGCACACCCAATTGGTGCGCTTTAGGAACCTTTGGCTATCATTTTGATGTGCGCGGGGGTATCGAAGGTCTTGGTACCAGAGCCTCTGAGAACGGGTTTAAAAGTGTAAGTTTTAGTAAGCCAATTTTCAACATAGGCATCCAGCATCCCCAAATTAAAGCAGTTACTAATTTAGCTGTTGTCAGTCCTGGTTCTGGGTTTCAAGGGTTGGCTTCATCCGCTGGTAGAATTGTGGAATTCAATGCTGGTGTTGGTCAGGCATTGGGGATAGCTGCCATTACTGCCCTTCTTTCTGGCAGGAATCTAAGTAATGTATCCAACTCTGAGGTCAGAAAAGTACTTTTAAGCACGAAGCAACTTCCTCGCGTCTATGGATATGCTAATAATAATGAAGCTAAGAAATTGAATAATTTCGAGTCTTTATTAGTGTTGGTTTGAGAGACTTTTGATAAAGTAAATATTACAGTCGTTTTCCTGACGGGGCGCTTGTCGCCCCGTCAGCTTATATGGTCAAACTTGGGTGAGTTTTATGGAGTCGTGTTGGGATTTGGTGAAGGAGTTAATGAAGTAAAATCCCAATAAACTGGAGTATTATTTACGAGGTATAAGAGCTAGGTCCCTTATTTTGGCTACATTCTAGCTTCCATGTCACCCCTTCAGGATAAACGACTATCGACTGGAATTCAAAATACAAACGTACCAGTACGTGGTTGATTAGTTTTGTCAGTCAACCCGCGCTTGTTCTGTCAGCTTTATAGCCATTCATGCAGGGTAAGCGCAAGAATCAATAAGCCGTAGCTTATTGAGAAAAAAACCACGTCATTCTCAACAAATTAACTCTATTGCGAGTACAGTTCGACGAGATTATAGGGGTTTCGAGCCACGAGCAACCGAGATCCAGCCAATGCACATTATGGGCAATTTTTTCTTGCGCTTACCCTGGCCATTCATGTCGCCCCCCCAGCAAAAATTAGATGCACCCTCCCCGTAGCGGTGGGCTAAAGTGTTTTTGTTACTTAAATCAACAAAACTTTATAAAGTTAATAAAATCTTATGTTGACAGGTGACACCAATCTGTTAAAGTTACCAGGGTAATCGCATCTTAGTAGAGTTCTAAAAATACAGTAACCTGACCTAAAATTTGACTGTAGAATTGCTGATTATACCCTGATAAAAGTTTTAAGATCTCGTTTGTTTGTACCAGGAGTGTTAGTAAACACTCCTGGAGCCTAACCGGCTTCGGTTAATAGATTCAGCCCATCACCTCCTTTTATGGCTCCTCAACAATCTTGCATCACCCTCAAAAAATGCATCACTTCGCCGCACTGGCGGCCAGGATTTTGATGATAGAGTCATTATCCATCCCCGCCCTATAACGCTTCATTTTCCGACAAGGCGCGGGAGGGTTCGCGATCCACGCAGGTTAACACTCAGGCGGCGCAACAGCCCTAGATTTTCGCTTCTCATAGCCCTGGCGAACCCGACTGGCATCTTCATTAAAAGTGACATCCAGGACACTTTGTAGACCATTTTCAACACCCCAATGGGAGCGAATCACCCGGTTGTGTTGCTGGCCATCTGGTTCTTTGGCACTGAGGTAAAACTGAGTCTGTGTCGTGGCGCATGTTCCATAACTGTCGCCTTCGCTTCACCATCACCACGCTGGTTAAAGCAAGCCAGGTGTGTTTGCCGATGCAACGGGGGTAGTTGACTCACAGGCACCGCCCACACCTGACGGGTTTAATGGCGGTGATGCCCGGCCTCGACCGCGCGCGTGGTAACTCAATTTCTACCCTTGCCAGTTCTGGTAATAGGCCTCGCGCAAACCACTCTTCCACCTGCTGAGGGGGCTTGCCCTGGTTGCCCTTGAGCGCCAGGACATACTCCCCACCGGCTTCCTTAATTTGTCGGGCAATGTCGGTTTGAGTGCCCATGGCATCAAGAGTCACGACCGCTCCAAAGAGGTTAAGCAATTTCAGTAGCAGTGGTACCGCTGTAATTTCATTAGATTTGCTCTCAACTTTTTGTTGTGCCAACACCAGCTGATGTTCACACCGCGACCGGCGCTCACACGCTCGCTGCGCTTTGAGGTGGTTCTCCCGGTCAATTGAGCCAATGGCTGTCTTGCCGTCAATATGAATGAGTTGAATATCTAAGCTTTCGGTGATGCTGCGCACCCAACAAAGGCAAGCAAGTTTCGAGTTCCTGGGGATCTTGAAGGCCAAATACACGACCATTGGTATCGTGGGATGGTATCCCGTTGGGCAAATCTAAAAATGTCTTGGGGCCACTCAAGTTTTGCGTGTGCCTTAGGTTTCGATAGCCACAAACCCATCCGCTCCCGCAATCACTGCCAAAATTGCAATGGAGACAATCCCGACCAGATTATGTACCCTTCTGGAGCCGACCCGGGGTACCAAGAGATGCTCAAAATGATTGAGCACACTCTTTTTGAGGATCTCAACCTCCCGCTCCTGGATTGGGTTAACAACGGGTTTGCCAAAACCAATAGCCATCAGACCAAACCCGTGAAATCTAAATTTTTGCTTATCTAATGGTTAACCGCTGGCGCGTCTGTAAGACAGAGGCAACGGCAAAAATTAGTTACATTACATATCTTGGTTTTTGTCAAGTACAATTTATACCAAACAAAATGCGATTACCCTGTTAAAGTTACAAGAGAAATAATTGAAATAAAGGCAAATGATGATACTATTAAGGCTGTAGTTAAAGCTAAGGCTGTAGTTAAAGCCTCTCAACATCAAGAGAAAAATTGAAATATAAAAAATCTTAATGTTAGGAATGTCAAGGGAATAACAATGGCTCTAGAGGATTACATCAAGAAATGGAATTTTGTAAAGAACAATTACGATTTTTTATATCAACCCAGGAAATTAACAAAAAAAGATTTAACTATTCAGATTCCTGCTAGGGGAAAGCTTTCAGATGATGGAATTCGCCGGGACGTGCAGCTATTGACACATCTATATGGTTTTTTTGTTCTCCGTACTCACGAAAATGATGCGTTATTAGATAATCGACGTTTTAAGGAATGGCGAAATCAGTTGCATTTATTGCTCGGGAAACAAGTGCGACAACCCTATAGTAATTCTGGCAAAATAGAATCAAATGAGAATGCTTTAGCCAGAAAAGTGTTCGCTGACTATGGCGTTGATTTTAAAGAAAATGATGTTTTGATGATGGCCAATCTAGCTGATCGTGTTAAGGGTAATAAATACAACGGTCATCTAGAAGTCCATCAAGACGGCACATTCTTAAAAGTCGTTCCTGATTGGGTGGTGTTTACAGTCCTACAAAATGCTCAATCAGGAGGGGAAACTCGTGTGGCGAGTGGACAGCATCTTTTAAATGCTATTCCTTTGCCTTATCTAGCTGTTTTAAAAGAAGCAGATGCTGTTACCTTTTTTAGGGAAGGAACGGATGGTCATCTTAGTAAACCAATTATTAATTACCATAAGGAAAAAAGATGCATTACAACGGGTTATCGCGCCGATGGCGATGTTGACTATAAGTGTAAAAACGCCCTGACGAAAATAGCAATGGATTGGATCTGGAATTTTAATAAAAATCCAGAGAATTACACAAGCGTTTTGCTAGAAGAACTTAGGGAAAGTTTAGTGCTGGCAAACTTAGTCGCTTTTCATGGTAGAGAAGGATTTACTAACTCCGAAACCAAGATTAGAAAAGTTCTGCGTTGGACTTTCGATAATAATACTGCCAATCCCCTCGACCAGGGAATTTATTTTACTGGACACAAAAAACTAGAAAAGGTGGTTACAAGCCAAAGTTTTGAGGCGTATTTACAAGATGAATTGGCCTGGAAAACACAAAGAGACATTCTATCTAAACTTGCTCACCTTAGTCCCGATAACTATCCAGAAAACTTAGAGAGTAAACTCAGAAGCGAGGATATTAATAGACAAGTAATGACAAGAATAATATGAATAATTTTGAACACAATTTTAGGCAAGAAAGGGACAAGAATAATCAGCATAAAAATATGATTATTTTTTGTAACGAAGATATTATCGCTAATAGAGTTCTAAATTATTTGCTTCCTTTTTTGAGAGAAACTTTAAAATTAATATATTTTTGTCACAAAAAGTATCGAGAAAAGCAGAAAGCCAAGTCGAAAAATTGTCTAAGTTTAATTTTTTGACTAAAGATTATATCCGTAACATAGTTTTTCCTTGCATTGAAAAAAATCTAGGCAATAAAAAATGCCATTTGATGACATTCAATCAACTGGCGAGACAGTACGAATGCGAATTATATCGCATCAAAAGTACTAAAAACAGAGAAGAACAGGATAAAATTATTGCTATTTATCAAGAACATGAACCTTACATTAGTTTGTCTTTAAGGAACAATCTAATCATCAGTTCAGAAATTATTAAAGTAGCAAGTGAGTATGGTGTGGGGAAGATTTTCAATATTCACTCATCAAAACTTCCTGAACGTGCTGGCGTGTGGTGTTCCTTGTGGGATATGGCTGAAGGAAAATCTCTTTACGGAACTTTACATATTGTTGAGGAAGGAATTGATACAGGTAGCATCATAGGAGCTTACTCTGTAGATCTTAATAAAAACTACAGCTATCTAAAAAATTTATGTTTGATTTACAAAAAAGGTGCCCAAATCTTTTTAGAATACATCGATGAGTTAGCTCAAGGATATTCTTTTCCTTTTTCTTGGGAGGGAAAACAGGATCTTAGTAAAAGAACATATTATCGTACTCCCACTTACCAAGAAGTTAATCAAATGGAGGATTTGGGAATAGAACTATTTTCTTACAGTGAAATTTTCGAAATCCTAGCATATTATTTCCTAGAAAAAACAGTTTAAACTTTCCAATTAGTGTAGCTTTACCGAGTACAAATAGAATTCATGAAAACTCCCGAGCTAAATTTATAAACAGACAAAGATTTATGTGCAAAAAAAACAATTATTACCTACGATTCGGACAGTAACATTGATTATCAGTCTTTAGAGGCGGGCACGATTGTCAAATATCATCTCAGTAATGACTTAGATATTTTACTAGAAACCCATCCTAATGCTTGGACACCTTCTTCACTATTTTCCCTCACAATGTGTGAGCTAGTAGCTGCTGATGATTGTAGGGGCAAGGTGGTGATGGATTTTGCTGGTGGCTTAGGCATGTTTGGCATAGTCGCCGGAAAAGGTGGTGCAGCTCAGGTAATTGGCACGGAATTAAACCCTTATGCCGTTACCCTGCAAGGAAGCAATTGGGAATTGAATGGTCTTAACCCAAAGGATTTCCAAAGTTTTGAGTCTAACTGCTTTGCTGCAATTCAAGGGAATCGAGAGATTGAAGGGAAAGTTGATCGCATTTATAGCAACCCGCCAGCACTACCTGATACGGAGGAAAAATTGCAAGCAAGGCTGAAGTTTGCTGACCAATTTCGGGGTGAAGAATGGAACCGCAATGGCGATCGCGGCAGGCTAGTAATGGACACTTTAATTACCCAAGGTAGTTCCTACCTGGCACCAGGAGGGGAAATTCTCTTCATCGCCACCAGTAAAAATGGCCCCAGACTAACCCATAGGTTAATGGAAAAATACTGGGGAAAAGGAATTCAAAGCGATAGTGACAATCCTTTAGACTATTGTATTAACTGGGAAGAGCGGGGTGATGCCAATTGGGCTGTTGTCCACAGAATTAATGTTGCCTTAGCTAACTATCACACAGAGTTTGTCCAAAGCTATCAAAAACTAGCAGATCTAGAAGGAGAACCCTCCCCCTTTCTAGAACAAGAGGGCAATCTCTATCAGCAGTTATATTTTATCCGTGCCAAGAAAGCATGAGTAAACTCCTAAGTTTTGCTCATGCTAAAGTAACTTTCGATTTAAGATAAAAAAGCAATGTCAAACCACGCAAATATCAATAAAGCTACTGCCGAAAATTTTCAATGGGGAACTGGCTGTCAAGGATGGCATTTATTAGCCAATGACAATTTAACCGTTGCACAGGAAATTATGCCTCCCAACAGCAGGGGAGTAGAACATTACCACGAAGTTGCCCAACAGTTTTTCTTTATACTTGAGGGTGAAGCATCTATAGTAATTGAGAACACAACACATGTTCTTAATTCGGGTGATGGCATACTAATATCTCCGGGAGCGCTGCATCAAATTAGGAATGAATCAAGCAATGACCTACACTTTATAGCCATTTCTTCGCCAAACAGCTTTCATGATTTTAAGAATGAAGTGGGAGAAGTGCCTGCAGATTGGAAACCAGATTTCTTTCCTAGCCAGAAATCCTGAATCTTAACCTAATGGAACTAATGCAATGATCAAGATCGCAGAAAAAACATTTCTGGTAACAGGAGCGGTAACTGGAATCGGCTACTCCATTGCCCAATGTCTTATTGCTTCAGAAGCGCGAGTTGTGCTCCACTGTAATTCTCATGTTGAGCAAGCCCAGAAGTTAGCCTCCGAAGCAAAAACTGATTGTGTTGTCATTCAAAAAGATTTATCCCAGCCCCAAGCAGGACAAGAATTAGTGGAGGAAATTCTTAATCTGGGATATTCCCTGGATGGTGTTGTCAATAATGCCGCCATCATGACCGAACTCAGCTTGGATGATAATCCCTCAGTCTGGGAAGAGAAATGGATCGAAACTCTTCAGGTTAACTTGATTGCTGTTAGTTCCATCACCAGACGGGCAATAGAACACTTTAAGTCCAAGGGAGGAGGAATTATTGTTAACATCTCTAGTCGTGCAGCTCATCGTGGTGACACCCCAGAGTATATGCACTATGCAGCCTCCAAAGCAGCATTGAGTAACTTAACTAAAAGTATTGCTCGTAACTTCGCTGCTGATGGCATACTAGCCTATTAGACATCTCCGAAAAATAATTAAATTGTAGTAAACTGATAGAAAAGAGTGTTTATACCAACATATTCCTATAGTCGAACATATCCAAAATCATCCTCAGTAAATGCAGCGTAAGGTATGTCTGAAGTATGAGCGGGGTTGCTAATTATGGGTATGATTGTGTCCCCTGAACCCCAATCCTGGGGGAGAAAAGTAAATTAAATTCCCCCAACGTTGGGGGATAATGGTGCCATTACCAAAATCAGACGATCGCGCATTCATACTTCAATTCAGCAACGCCTCAATTGGATTTCTTCCAATCCTCTATATCTGGTGCTTTCACAAATTCAGGAAACATGACCTCAAAACCTCTCTGACGCTTAGAAGCTGGTTCATCACTCATATTCAACAAGGTTTCATAGAAGAAAAACGACACACCAGCAAATCCCCGCAGTCGGACAGCATCCACTTGCCGCTGAATTTGTGATACCGGAACTAAACGAGTTCTGAGACCACTTAAAATACCAATTCCTACCGGAATATGACTCCGTGCTCTTTTGAGTTCTGTCTGGTCTAATTCCGAGATGAAAGTGCTGAAATTATCTCGATAAATCTGGACAATTAGTTCCTCTACTAAACCCCGTTGTTCCCAAGTTGCCCAGTCAGCTAAAAAGAATTGGTAAGAAAAACGCTGGGGATTGGGAGATAGGGAAATAATCACATCATTGTTACTGTCTTCAACACTGTCTTTAACTGCTCTAAACAGCTTGGTTAGGAAATCCGTAATTTTGTTGGCTCGCCAGCGTACCCATTCCTCATCCTTTGGGTCAGTGGGGGGAGATTTACCTTGGTGTTCTTTTTTGTACAATTCTACTGTGAAATCATCGTAACCAAAGGTCACTGGCAAGCCAAAGTGGTCATCGAATTGGATACCATCAACATCATAGTTGCTGACAACTTCGATAACTAAATCTTGAATAAATTGCTGTACCTCTGGTTTAAAAGGATTGAGCCAAACAATCTCTTGTAGTCTTTCATCCTCTGGTTCTAATCCTTTAGTAGTTTGAGTCTTGACCCCATCTTTGGTTTGGGTCAGCCAATCTGGGTGGCGTTTGGCTAATTCAGAATAGGAAGGTGCTTTGAAGCCAAATTCAAACCAGGGAATAACTCTCAAACCATTTTCATGTCCCACCTCGACAATCTCTTTGAGAACATCTCGTCCTCCCTGTACCCCCTTCTTTGGGTCAAATAAGTCTTTTTCTAACTCCGTCGATATTCGTGCTTCCAGTCCCACTACCCGTTTAGCTACTTGAGACGGATATAGTGTATAACCCCAATTCCACACTGTAGGATATACCGTGTTAAAGTTGAGCTCCTTAAGTTTTTGTAGGCTATCCGTTACTGCTCTATTAGACAACAGTACCTCACTATCAATATTTGTCAGCCATACCCCTCTTAACTCCGCTTCAGTAGAACCAGGAGTTGGTGGCTCAACCTTAGCAATGTATTGATTAGGAATCAATCCAGTGGTTTGGGTAGCTTGGCACAAAAAAGCAGCTACCTCAGCTCGACTAGCTTGTTGGTTAGGTTTGAATTGCTT
This sequence comes from Moorena sp. SIO4A5, assembly GCF_010672005.1. Classification (NCBI taxonomy): domain Bacteria; kingdom Bacillati; phylum Cyanobacteriota; class Cyanophyceae; order Coleofasciculales; family Coleofasciculaceae; genus Moorena; species Moorena sp. SIO4A5. The sequence continues at coordinate 41,655 of NZ_JAAHHZ010000053.1, forward strand.
CACATTAGGGGGATTGACCACAATCTGATTTTCCGTAGCTGCTGCGATCGCATTTTGAGCATAGTTCGGAATTGCCGTAGCATCAGTAAACGCTTCCTTTAAAGTCTCTAGGGAAGGGTTAACCGGTTTATACTTCAATCCACTAGCTAAAGATACTAACGCTTGGACACGAGGGATATTTTGCTTAGGGCGGAAAACTCTACCAGGATAGCCAGCCAAAAATCCCGTTTTATCAGCATTACGAATAGCCTGATTAGCCCAGTAATTAGTTGGTACATCTACGAATTTTTGGTCACTGCGCACTTGAGGAGCACTAGGGAAAGCCTTCAGAAGCAGTGCAGCAAACTCAGCTCTGGTGATCGGAGCATTCGGTTTAAAGGTACCATCTGGGTAACCCCTGATAATATTTTGTTGTGCTAATTTAGTGATACACGGTTGAGCCCAATAATTCTCTGGGACATCTTTAAAGGTGCTACTGGCGTAGGATGGGGAAAGCTGCCATAGAGGAATTATCATCCCGATCACAAATAGCAAAATCCACCAACCCTGATGTTTAATGGTTTGCTGAAAGGAAACCAGTCTATTTACCAAGGCTATAGGCCAGAGTTTGAGTAACGGTTTCATTGGTTGAACAAGCTCCGGGTGAGGGTGTTAGGTTAATCAGGATTGTGATTAACCGCGAAGATGCAAAGAACACGACACTAGATTAGCAGAGGTTATGGATTAGAAGAGGAATTATCCAATGGAGCTAATATGGAGCTAATTAACCGTTACCGTGGCAGTCTCTTAGGATTGGCTGTCGGGGATGCAGTCGGTACTACTTTAGAGTTTAAGGCACCAGGCTCCTTCACCCCGATTGAAGATATGGTGGGTGGTGGGCCTTTTGGTTTAAAGCCTGGCTACTGGACTGATGATACATCCATGGCTCTGTGTTTAGCTGTCCGGCAAAAGAAGCCCCACACAAATATGCGTAGCATAGGTGTGGGATGAATTTTGCACAGGGTATTAAAAAATTGCTATAATATATTTACTGATAAACAAAGCCGTTCGCGAAGCGTGGCCAAAGGCCTTAAATGCTGGTTTGTCAGCCACCTACTAATCAAAAATACAACTTATTGTATTGTTCCGGCGCGGAGGGGCATCCCGTGTCGTTAATAAAGCTTACCGAGTATCCGTTCGCGCAGCGTCGGCGAAAGCCGATACCGTTGGGTGGAGTTGGTAAGAAGCCCACACTGAACTCAAAGAGTCAGTGTGGGAGTATGTCACCCCATAGTTTGATTGAGCAACAGGGGTTTGATCCAGTTGATCAATTACAGCAGTATCTGCGATGGTACCGAGAAGGTTATCTAAGTAGCACAGGTCAGTGTTTTGATATTGGAAACACAGTATCCCAAGCCTTGCAGCAGTTTCAAATCACCCAAAACCCTTACTGTGGGTCCACAGCTCCCCGTAGTGCTGGTAATGGGTCTATCATGCGCTTGGCTCCTGTGCCTTTGTTTTATGCTAAAAAACCAAAAGAAGCGATCGAGAAGTCTGGTGATAGTTCACGCACTACTCATGGAGTAGCAACCGCTGTCGATGCCTGTCGCTACTTGGGGGCCCTGCTAGTCGGAGCAGTTAATGGAGTAAGCAAAGAAGAACTGCTTTCGGAACTCTATTGCCCCATTCCTCAATACTGGCAAGAAAACCCAATGGTTGGGGAAATAAACGAAATTGCCACAGGATCCTTCAAATACCGCCAGCCGCCAGAAATTAAGGGGACAGGTTATGTAGTGAAATCCTTAGAAGCCGCTTTATGGGCCTTTGAGCACAGTAGCTCGTTTCGGGAAGGCTGTCTGTTAGCCGTCAACTTAGGTGATGATGCTGATACCACCGGGGCAGTTTACGGACAATTGGCAGGGGCATTTTATGGAGACCAAGGGATACCAGAATCTTGGCGTTCCCGACTGGTTAAACGGGAGCTGATTGAGTCCACAGCTGACCAACTATTTGCCCTGGCTCAACGCGCTTAAGTTATATCAATTAAGTGATATCAAGTAAGTTATATCAACAGTTATAGCGTTTCTCATACTTATGAAGTACATTCAATTTACTTCCCCCCTCCCACCCTTCCGCCAGCAGTAGGGAGGATTACGACTCCCAACTCCCGACTCCCGACTCCCGACTCCCGACTCCCGACTCCCGACTCCCGACTCCCGACTCCCGACTCCCTAAAACCCTAAGGGCGAAAGTCCCTCACCCAGAAGCCAGCAGACTTGATATCAAAGAGAATAGACCTGACCATCAATTAATAATCGGGTAATTCCTTTAGCTTGCAAATAGGAAGAGGTCTTCTGAAGCATCTGAGCATCAGGAACCTTGATGACTCGCTCAGAACGGTTAGAAAAACGCCGTGCCACCCTATGGTTTTCGAATACTGGCAAGGTTGTCTCTTGAACTTCTTCGTCAGGAATTTGTCCGAGGTCGCTAAACTCATTGAGAGGGCGAGCAATTAACTCCGCCGCTCGGCTGACTACCAGATAGCAGGTTTTAGGAAGAGAAGCTTCCGAGAGGGGCAAAATTTCAATGTAAGAACCGCTTTTAGCCACAGAGGTTCTGATGGATTCGTGAATCTCGGAATCCGGCAAGTCATCGTCCCAATCTTCATCGAGGTCATCGAGGTCATCGAGGTCATCGAGGTCATCGAGGTCATCCAAATCCTCTAAATCTTCTAAATCATCATCTTGATCCAAATCCCCTAAATCCTCGTCGAGCAACTCAGCGAAGCTCCTAGTTGCTAGTCCCTTATCCTCAGGTAAGAATTCATCTTGGTCATCAACAGACTTATCTTCATCTGAACCTGATGTGGTAATATCAAGTTGCAGTTGGGTATGTTGCTCCTCTTCCTCCACTGGTGGTTGAGCAGCCACAGAGGAACGCTTACGCCGCCGACGTCCATCAGTAGAGGTTGAAGTCAATAAATCACTGATAGATTCTGCTAATGGTTCATTTGCTAATGGTTCATTTTCGAGTCCAACTAGTGATGGTTGAGCTGCTGATTCTACCACAGGCTTAGACGTTTTGACAGTAGAAGAGGAAACATGATCAGCAGTACGATTAGAGCGCTTTTGTTGAATTAGAGCCTCGTATTCTGGCTCCAACAAGTTGCTCTTAAGGATAC
>NZ_JAAHHZ010000530.1:0-3348 GCF_010672005.1 Moorena sp. SIO4A5
AAGTACCCCAGAATTGGGGGATTTAGGGGGCTTTAATAAAACCAGATGATCGCGCATTCATTCCTTAATTCAGCAACGCCTAAAATCCTGTATACCTTATAGTTATGAAAAACGCTATAAATTTTTAAAATGTGTTTTATAGAGGATTGATAGGGTGTATTGGAAGAGATAAGACGTTGATCTGTCATTTTTTTCTATTTCAGATTGGATTACCACTCAATGACTACTGATGAGGTGTTGATAGGTTCCTGCTTGTTGGCGTAATTGTTCATGGGTTCCCCGTTGAACAACTTTTCCTCTATCCAGGACAATAATTTCATCACAATCTCGAATGGTACTTAGACGATGAGCAACGACAATGCAGGAACACCCACGCCGTCGTAAATTACGATCAATGATTAATTCTGTTTCTGCATCTAAAGCACTAGTTGCCTCATCTAAGACGAGAATGGTAGGATTTCTCACTAAAGCGCGAGCAATTTCAAGGCGTTGTCGTTGTCCACCACTGAGATTTGCTCCCCCTTCACTCAGTGGAGCATCATATCCTTTTGGCTGAAACAGGATTGATTCGTGAATGGCGGCATCAGTGGCAGATTTAACTAAATCTGATTCAGGAATGGTGGTATCCCAAAGGGTTAAATTCTCTCGAATTGTACCCGCAAAAAGAAAAATATCCTGTTCAACCATTGCTAAGGAATTGGCAAGAACAGCACGCGGAATTTGACTGCGAGGAATACCATCAAAAAGGATTTCCCCCTGCCAAGGGACATATAATCCACAGGCTAATTTAGCAATGGTTGATTTTCCTGAACCACTACTACCGACTAAAGCAATTCTTTGCCCCGGTTTGATAATTAAATTAAAGTCTTCAATCAGGGAAGATTCTAAGCGAGAATACCCAAAACTGATGTTACGAAATTCTACATTACCCTGTAATTTAAATGAATCGGAAGTTAGAGCATCATTATTGATGGGACGAGAAAACTGATGGGTCTGACGAGTGGCTTCTTCATCAATAGGATTTTGCAGCACATCATCAAGGCGATTAATATCAGCTTCTAATTCTTGTAAGGTACTCCCAAAATTAATCAGTTCATTAATGGGTTTGAGAAAGCTACTGGTTAAAAGTTGATAAGCAATTAGCATTCCAATGGTTAGTTCTCCCTTGATAACCCGTAAGCCTCCGATTAGCAAGATAGAGGCTGTAGCTAAAGCGGTTAACAGATTGGGAAGTGCATTGAGAATTTGTGTTTGTAGCCCTAATTTTTGTTGAGCGTTTAAGGCTTTAGTATAATAACCGGCAAATCGAGTAAACAGATCTGATTCCAGTCCAGATGCCTTAATGGTTTCAATTGATTGAATGCCACCAATCGCTGTACCAGCTACTTTTCCATATTCTTGGGCTAAACTAATATTGGCATCTGTGCGATTACGAGATAAGTATTGAAGGGCTATAAAGTTAAAGCTGGCAAATAGAATCGTGATCGTGGTTAAGAGTATATCATAAGTAAACATTAATAGGGCATAAAGCCCCATCATGATCACATCAATAACAGTGGTGGCTAGACGGCCAGAAATTACGTCTGCTACCCGATCATTGAGTTGAGCGCGATCGCTGATTTCACCCGAAAACCGTTGAGCATAAAATCCTACAGGTAAGCGTAAAATATGCCAAACAAATTGTCCGGACATACTAACCGAGAGTTTGACTAAAAGTCGGCGTAATACTTTTAATTGCAGACGGGCAAGAAGTCCCTGAACAATTGCAGTAATCACCATTGCCAATAACATCGGTCTCAGCCAGTCTTGATAATCTTCTATTAAAATTTTATCCACAAAGACTTGGCTAAACATAGGGACTATCAACCGAGGAAAGGTTAGAATTAATCCTACTAATATAGAGAATAAAATTGAGTCATGAGATGTTTGTAACCGATTCTTTAGAGAAGAAAATATACTTGTTTTTTTTCCGGTTTTTTTAAAATCTGGGCCAGGTTCCATCACTAGAACTATTCCAGTGTAACCTTGGCTAAATTCTTCTAACGATAGTTTACGGGGACCCGTTTCTGGATCATTAAGGTAAACACAATTTTTGCCAAACCCTTCTACAACCAAAAAATGGCAAAACTCCCAAAATATGATAAAGGGCGGATTTAAAGTTTTTAAGTTTTCCAATGACTTTTTAAACCCTTTAGCAGTCAAACCATAGGTTCTGGCTGCTTTAAGTACACTAGAGGCTTTACTGCCATCCCGTGATACACCACATACTTTTCTTAATTCAGCAAGGGGAACAAAGCGGTGATAATAACCCAAAATAATGCCTAATGATGCTGCTCCGCACTCTACTTCTTCCATTTGTATGAGGGTAGGGGTGCGGACACGCTTGCTTATTTTAGTATTGATACTTTGGGTTAGGGTTAACATGTTTAAGTTTTACTTTAATAATTAAGAATTAACAAAATGATTTTTCAAATAATCTGATTTCTCCCCTAGAGGTTAAGTAAGGTAACATATATTTATTGAGTAAAGGTCAGTGGTTGATAGAAAAAAGCTTGTCCAAATTTATCAATACGATTTAATTCATACATCATAACTTTAATTAATCAATTAATATCTGAGACCATAAATAGCAGTCCTCAAATCCAAGGTTTTATTAAAGCTTTAAAACTTACTCGACTTTCTTCAAAAGAAGTTAAGTAAGGACTCATGTGTTTCTTTACAAAATTACTCATAGCAGTATTTGTTATTTGTACAGAGCAAACGCAGTTAGGAATATTTACTTGTGCTTGAAGTTGAATAGCATTCACAACTAAAGTCATTCCTCTAGCCCTTTTTTGTAGATCCTTTCTAACAAACATTGAGCTATAACGGATAGTATCAGGTGCAATCCTATGGGTAATAACCCATCCTACAACCTGTCCTCGATATCGTAAGCCTAAACTGTTTAGAGGTTCTAATTCTTTCTCGTATTTCCAAGGAACTAAATCAGGATCAATCCAAGGGTGTTGTTGTTGTTGCTCTTCAATTGTCCTACGTTCAGCTTGAGTTATTTCTATCCAGGGAAATATTTGATAGGAAGAAGACATACTCAACTGCATCCAAGGTGCTTTAGCAATTTTATCTGTTGTTGATTGACATATTAATCTTCGAGATTCTGGGGGACTCCAATTACACTTACGCAAAAGGGATTCTAATTCTAAAATTCCTGATCTGCCAGTTGTATAAATTAATTCAACCTCTTGACATCCCCTCAATGATAACACTTTTTCTATACGGGTTAATAGTGCTGTACCAATTCCTTGACCACGATAGTTTGGCTTTACAAAAAGGGAAAGCACCTCTGCTGAA
>NZ_JAAHHZ010000531.1:0-3341 GCF_010672005.1 Moorena sp. SIO4A5
TTTTCGCGCCTCGTGTACTAGCATCGCTTTACGTCGTTATTAATTGAGGTAGTACCGACGAATCCTACCTGTGCTAGGCTACACACTTAATATATTATACACCTTTTTCTAATAAATTCTGGAAAAGTCGCCCTAGAAGGGCAAGGCTTGAGACCCATTATTTTGGTCAAAAATGCCACTTAGGTTTTATAATACTCCCGAATTAGGGTACATACTGCTTTGATCCTCAGGGTGCATCTATATTATTGGATTTTCTTTGATCTTATTGGTCAAGTTTTTGGATCTGAGTCTCGTCAGGGAGAAGATAATAAAACAGCATTTCACACAAAAAAATAGCAAATTCATAGCAATTATCGAGCTCAATAACAAATTAATCTATGTCTGAATCATCAATTACTATTACAGTCAAGCTTTTTGCTGCCTATCAAGAAACCTATGGCTTGCCAGAACTCCAGTTAGGATTTCCCCCTCAAACATCAGTATCAGCCGTGCTAGACCGTTTACTGAGTGAACACCCAGAGCTGGAGCAATGGCGTGAAGTGACGCGCTTTGGCATCAATCTCCAATTCGTTCCCCCCGATACCCCCTTGCAAGATGGGGATGAAGTGGTTCTGATTCCTCCTGTTAGCGGTGGCTAATCGATTATTGTGCCTGCAAGCCTTTTGCCTCCAAGGGCTGTGTTTCTAGTAAAAACTCAGAAAAATTGACTGATATGTAGGGTTGCTTCGCCATGATCAGGAATCCAGGATACCCACTGGTCTTGTGAAATCTGGCAAAGCAGTAGCGCTTCATCAAAGCTATAGGGATTAGGTAGCTCTAACAGACGTACCCAAGTCCCAGGTTGGAACGGTTCCTGGGACTGATCTAAGTTGGGATTAGGGGAGCTGTTCCAAGTCGGGGTTTGGGTCTGCGATTCTAAAAGTTTCATGGTTCTCTCATCAAGGTAAAAAAATTCCCGTCTACCCTAGCTGAGACTGCTTCGAGCCAAAATCTTCCCAGACAATGGGTAAACTTTAACTATTTTCTGTATTTAATTTTACAAAAATAACTGGGCAGCACTAGCGTTGTGAGAGCTAATGTAATTTATCTTTGGATAACTTTACAGGATGCCTCGCCAAAGGGCATTGCTTAAAGTAGGAGTAATGTGTCGGTGGCAAATGGCTGATAGCTGATAGCTGATAGCTGATAGCTGATAGCTGATAGCTGATAGCTGATAGCTGATAGCTGATAGCTTACTTAAAAAATAAACACAAGTTGCAGCTGCAATTCTTTTACCTGACGCAAGATTTCAATTTTTTGAATAAACTCCCGAAAGTAAAACCGACGCTCTGATTCTGATAAATCAATCCAGAATTGAGGAATGGATACTGTCTGAGCGATCGCTTTTAAATTCACTGGCGGCAAAGCAGCTAGCTGCTGCTGCAATTGGGAAATTTCTGTCCGTAGTTTGTATGCTCGTAAATCAGCAGTTTCTTGATCAAGCACCCCACTAGACGTTAACAGGGTTAGCTGCTCTAAATTATCTTTTTTTTGAGTAATTTTACCCTGAAGGGATTCCTTGACCCCATCCAAGCTGGGAGCATTCATAGCAGCAACAGCACGGGGTAATTCCTGACAGATCAGTTGAATAGTCTGCTCCAAGACCTGTTCATAACTAAGAGCACGGCATTTGGGATGCTTAGGACAATTGATCGGACGTAGGTAGAGATATTGTTTGTTTTTACGATATTGAGTAACACTAACAACGGTCATCCCCGACTGACATTCCTGACAAACCACCAACCCGGCCAAAGAACGGGGAGCACTAGCGGTTCGAGGAGGTAATTGTCGGTTGCGCCTGAGCAGTCGGTCAATTTGTGCCGCTTCTTCCCGATTCAAAATAGCACTATGGGTATCGGAAATAACCTCACCATTTTTTTGATAGCCAAGGTCTCCCCGATAAACCGGATTTGTTAGCCAACGACGCCCGGTAGTCACGGAAATCCGTTTACCATATTTTTGCTCTAAATACCGTACTGCACCCCGCAAGGAACCATAAAGCAGAAACTGTTCAAAAAAATCCTTAACCACCGGTGCCGTACTGCGGTCAATTAGATAGCGGTCTTTGCCCCGCCGATAGCCATAGGGGGCTTTTCCTGGTGGGGGTAAGGCTTTGAGGCGATTACGAGCGTGCCCTTGCCGAAGGCGGCGGCTGTTGACTTCCTGCTGGATTTCGTGTAAGAGCTTCAGTAAACTAGCGCGAATCGTAGTGTAGTTGGTAGCATCCGTTAGCTGAGCAGAATTGTAAGATTGCTCTGTGGCAATCAAACAAATACCGAGGGTTTCAATTTGGGTAATGCGATCGCTAATTTCAGCTAAACACTCTCCCAGTTCTTCCAGACGACGAATTAGCAAGTAATCAGGGGGTTGAGCTTGGCAATCCGCAACTAACTGCTGCCACTGCTGACGTCCTCCTAAATCTAGATAGATCTGATCCACCTCCAAACCCCAAACTTCTGGGTCGGGCACTGGGTCAAGTAGGGGATTGCTGTACAGGTAGGCAATGGTTTTCATCTATTTTCCCCATACCGACCTTAACCCCTAAGTGCTAATCTTACTAATCTGACTAAGCTCAATAATATTACAATCTGGATCTTGGGTAAATAATGCCGCACGACCAGACGAGCTCAATTGAATCGGGTAACCATGAGCTTGTAGAGATTCCTTCGCGTCATCTAAATTTACGACACTAAAGGCAATGTGGGGATTACGACCCCATTTTTCAGGATTTTTTAGGTCAACTTTAGCATTAGGATTAACCATCAAGTGAATTTGGAATTGACCAACCTGATACCAAGCACCAGGAAATCTCAGCTCTCGTTCAACTTTAGATAATCCCAGAATCTTACCGTAAAAATCCTCTGCCTTTTCCAAATCAGAAACTAAAACAGCAACATGAAGACACTGATTAATTTCCATAATCTTTTAATTAAAGTTACAGGTTGAAGGTTGAAGGGTTGAAGGTTTTAATGTTGAAGGTTTTAATGTTGAAGGTTGAAGGTTTGAAGGTTGAAGGTTGTTTGGTTTGAAGGTTGAAGGTTGTTTGGTTTGAAGGTTGTTTGGTTTGAAGGTTGTTTGGTTTGAAGGTTGTTTGGTTTGAAGGTTGTTTGGTTTGAAGGTTGTTTGGTTACAGGTTTAAGGTTTGATGGTTTAAGGCGACAGGTTTAAGGTTATAGCCTTGCTGACGGACACAAGTGCTTGAAAAGCAAGTAGGGGAGGGGTTGGACAAAACAGAAAAATCTGGGTAAATGGGGTAGTCAATAAAAATCCCAATTATGACCCAGAAAAAAATCTACTCACAA
>NZ_JAAHHZ010000532.1:0-3341 GCF_010672005.1 Moorena sp. SIO4A5
GACAACAATGATGATAACCTGATCGGGGGTGCTGGCGATGACACCTTACTAGGTTTGGGTGGCAATGACCTTCTTGATGGGGGTGCTGACAATGACACCCTGGAAGGGGGTGCTGGCGAAGATTTACTTGATGGCAGAGCTGGCGATGATTCATTACGGGGTGGTGATGATATTGATGTTCTAGATGGTGGTGAAGGCAATGATACCCTGATTGGCGATCGCGGTGATGACAATATCAATGGCGCAGATGGTGATGACCGACTGATTTGGAATGACGGTGATGGCAGCGATATCATGGAAGGGGGTGCTGGCTTTGATGTGGTAGAAGTCAATGGCGCAAATGATGCCGGAGATAACTTTGCCCTCAACCCCTTTGGCTCCAGTGTACGCTTTGAGCGGTTGAATCTCGGTCAGTTCAACCTGAATGTCAATGATGTAGAACGGTTTGAGATTAATGGTCTTGGGGGTGATGACACCTTAACTGTTAATGACTTGTCCGGTACTGATGTAGAGCTGGTAGTCTTTAACGGCGGTGATGGTAATGACTTCCTGGACGGAACCAATGCTGTCTTACCCTTGGTTGGTATTGGAGGTAATGGCAAGGACACCCTGATTGGCGGGGCTGGTGATGACATCCTCAGGGGTGATGCTGGCAATGATAGCCTGGTTGGCGGAGCTGGTGATGATAACCTAATTGGAGATGCCGGGAATGACACTCTGATTGGAGGTGATGGCGATGACAATCTGGTTGGTGGAGATGGTGATGATGTCCTAATCAGTGGCAACGGTATTACTACCTTTACTTTTGATAGTGCAACAGCTTTCAATTCAAGCGATTTGGGTCTCGATAGCATTATGGGCTTTATCGGAGGTCAAGACCGAATTAGTCTGGAACAGGACACCTTCACTGCGCTCACTGGTACGTCCAGTGGGGGCTTAGATAGCAGTGAATGGGCGGTTGTATCTGATAATAGCCAGGTCGAAAGTAGTGGTGCTTTGATTGTCTACAACAGCAACACCGGCGATCTATTCTACAACCAGAATGGCAGTGCAGGTGGTCTGGGAAGCGGAGCTCAGTTTGCTACAATCGACACCAGCACCTCGGTAGATTTCAGTGACTTTGAGATAGTGTAAGTTAATTAAAAGTTAACTTATTAACTTATATAGTCGTTTTTTGTTAAAGGTTGACTCTTGACAGTCAACCTTTAACCTTTAACCTTGGCCAATAGGCCACGCTACGCGAACAACCTTGGCCAATAGGCCACGCTACGCGAACAACATTCAACCTTTAACATTCAACCTTCAACCTACCCTACGGTAACGCCAAAAGCGAACAACCTTCAATAGTCAACAGTCACCTAAATGCTAACCCGGAATCAGAACTAGATTCAATCAACTCATTGCCACAATCTATCCAGGCTCAGGTATTTCCTAGCCCCCAGTTATCCAAGTCTTCTGGTATACCGACTTAGTTAAAAATGTCAAAGGTGCTGGTCGCAACGATACCATTATTGGTGATAACAACAGTAATCAACTTACTGGTGGTGCCAGGAGTGACGATATTACTGGTGGGGATGGTAATGATACCATCGTAGGTGTAGATCCCACCAGTAACAATCCAGGTGTTAATGAAATTGATATCTTAACCGGAGGAGCTGGTGCTGATATATTTGTGATTGGAGATCAGAACAATGCTTACTATGTTGGGCAAGGATTGTTTGGTTTCAATGATTACGCTGTAATTACGGATTTCCAATCTGGTACGGATAAAATTCAACTCAAGCAAGGCATCAACTATACCTTTTCAGACAACTTTATTGCTATCAATTCTACTTCGGGCCTTGACGTTATTGCTATAGTTGCTGATGCCTATAACCAAGGGGATCTGATCTTTGTATAACGACTAGTACACCGTCTCGGAAATAACTGACTAGTTAAAATCTCCTTGATCTGGCCGGTTTCCCCCTGTTCTTCCTCTCCGTTAAACTGAGATCTCGAACCATTGTGATTAATCCTAGGGTGGGCAGTGCCTAGCAACGGGCAAAGCCCAGCTTGGTGAATCTGTCTGGTACACTGCCCACCCTACATGAACTGATTGAACAAGTAGTATGATTCAATTTGCATGTCACCCCTCAGACCCTTTAGGTACCCTTTAAGGTACCCTTTAGGTACCCTTTAGGGTACTGTCAAACGGTAATCTTATCCGAGATAGTATAGCGCTACGCGCAAGTAAGAAGTCAGAAGTCAGAAGTCAGAAGTAAGCTATGAGTAAGTTTCGGAGTTTACAAATGTCTTAATCTGAATGCGTAGTGCTATATCAATAGTATAATTGAATCGGCATGGCTGAATTAAGGAATGAATAGGAGTAGGGTTGGCATCCTGCCCATTCCACAAAACTCTTAAAATCATTCCATTATTAAGCAACGCCCTTATAGATACCTACTCACAATCTCTGAAAAATTCAGGAGTAAGTTTCATGAATACATTAATCGGTGGTCCAGGTAATGACACTCTAGTAGGAGACAACTGTGACGATAACCTGATCGGGGGTGCTGGCAATGACCTCTTACTAGGTGTGGGTGGCAATGACCTTCTTGATGGGGGTGCTGGCAATGACACCCTGGCAGGGGCTGCTGGGGAAGATTTACTTGATGGCAAAGATGGCAATGATTTATTAAGCGGTGGTGATGGTATTGATGTTCTAGATGGTGGTAAAGGCAATGATACCCTGATTGGCGATCGCGGAGATGACAATATCAATGGCGCAGATGGTGATGACCGACTGATTTGGAATAACGGTGATGGTAGCGATATCATGGAAGGGGGTGCTGGCTTTGATGTGGTAGAAGTCAATGGCGCAGATGGTGCCGGAGATAACTTTGCCCTCAACCCCAATGGCCCCAGGGTACGCTTTGAGCGGTTGAATCTCGGTCTGTTCAACCTGAATGTCAATGATGTAGAACAGTTTGAGATCAATGGTCTTGGGGGTGATGACACCTTAACTGTTAATGACTTGTCCGGTACTGATGTACAGCAGGTAGTCTTTAATGGCGGTGATGGTAATGACCTTCTCGACGGAACCAATGCTGTCTTACCTTTAGTTGGTATTGGTGGAAAAGGCAACGACACCCTGATTGGCGGGGCTGGCGATGACAACCTCAGGGGTAATGCTGGCAATGATAGCCTGGTTGGCGGAGCTGGTGATGATAACCTGATTGGAGATGCCGGGAATGACACTCTGATTGGAGGTGATGGCGATGACAATCTGGTTGGTGGAGATGGTGATGATGTCCTAATCAGTGGCAACGGTATTACTACCTTTACTTTTGATAGTGCAACAG
>NZ_JAAHHZ010000533.1:0-3341 GCF_010672005.1 Moorena sp. SIO4A5
GGATACGAGACAACATCTCTAAATCTTCCCCAGTTAACATACTGCTCTTAGTACGCCCAGTCAAAATAGGCCGAGAGGGCATACTCTCTAACCAAGCTTGTTTTCGCACAACCAACCCAGCTGAAGGTGGTAGTAATTTTTTGTGAGGTTCATAAAGTAATGGCTCACAACCACGTTCAGTGATTGCTAGAAATGGCGCAAGTTTATCAAAATTTGGTGGAGGAGTGACTTCAAAAACACCATGGATTTGACTACCATAAGCACCAGAAGTAGGGTGAGATTTGCCAAAGGCGTAAGCAGAAGCTATCCAAGACATTGATGGAATCGTGTCATCGTCTAGGAAACCCACTAGTTCACCTGTAGCTTCCTGAATGGCACGGCATCTGGCATAAGCTGCCCCTTGTTTCGGTTCAAAACAATACCTCAACGGATATTGCGTTGGCCAATTGGCTTGATAAGCCTCAACAAGCTTAGCAGTGCCGTCAGTACTGTTGTTGTCAATAACAATAACTTCCCAGCTCAGTTGGTCTTGCTGGCAACAGTCTCGGAGTCGATCTAAGACTTCTGGTAAACGCTTATGACCGTTGTATGTCGGGATGGCAACAGTTAACTCAATCACCATATTTTTTTTTCCACTGTAGAAAAATAACCCTAACTAATTATTGAGAATATTCCCAAGTGTTGACCAACATTATCTCTCTCTGAGGACATAAATTGTTATTGGTTTAGGAAATTTAACCGATACTTTAGTACTTTAGGTGCGACCCTTGGCGAATTTAATTCTTAATCCGGAAAGCGCACCTCAAGCGGTAAGCTTACGCACTAGGCGTGCCCATGCTACCCTTTCCCCACTCCTGACTCCTGGACAAAGTTGGTTATATCCAACTCAGGTTACTAGTAAGCGCCTTTTTTTTGGAAAAGCACTATGGCAGTTTTTAATAAAATCTTCAAATCTAGCCACAGTGACCAATTTTCCATGTACAAAGTATCTAGACGTACCACTTCTTCAAAAGACGTAATATCCGAACGACCGGACACTTGCCAAAGTCCGGTTATTCCCGGTAAAACTGCATGACGTATAAAGTGGTGTTCAGAGAATTTATTGACATCTCTGATTGGCAAGGGCCTAGGACCAACTAAACTCATTTCTCCACAGAGAACGTTAAGTAATTGGGGAAGTTCATCTAAGCTATAGCGGCGGATAATTTTTCCTACTTTGGTAATCCGTGGATCATCCTTTATCTTAAAGAGAACACCATCTTTCATTTCATTACGAGCTTCTAGCTCTTTGAGACGTTGGTCAGCATCCACAAACATACTGCGAAATTTCCAAGTCTTAAATCGTTTATTATGTAAGCCAACTCTTTCCTGTTTGTAAAATATCGGTCCTGGGGAATCAAGCTTGATTAAAACGGAAATACTGATAAACAGTGGCAAAAGCACAATTATTCCTAAGACAGAAAGCACAAAATCCAAACATCTTTTTGCCAAAAAGTCAATACCAGTAATTAGAGGGGGAGAAAACCCTATGGTAGGCACACCACCTATACTAGACATCTCCACATTTTGGTAAATAGGTCCTAAGTCTGTACACAAAATTCGCAAGGTGATACCTGCGTTTCTGAGACTCCAGTAAAAGAACATATAATCTTGTACCTTGTTCCAAGAGCAAACAAATACTTCGGCTACGTCTAGAGCACGAATTTCTTTAATAAAATCGGATAGGTTCGATTGATCTAATAAATTAATATCGAAGAATTTAATAACGCCATAACAATCTTCGTTTTCCAGTATTTGAATTGCTTTTTGTTGTTGAGCTGGTGAACCTATGATCAGGGTTGGATAGCGAAGTAAGCCTTTTTTACGAAGCCGTCTCAGAAGAAAATCTATTCCTAAGCGTCCGATGCAGACAAGAGCGAGGCTTAATAGCCATAACAAACTATCAATTAGTTGAATCACAAATTGATCGGGTTGATACAGGCAAGCAATAACGAGTAGACTAATCTGGGCAACAGTGATTGTCTGGGCTAGAGCTAAGTAGTCACGGCGTTTGTTACCAGAATTATAAAGGTCTTGTAAAGCAATCAATAAAATTTCCCAGGGTATGACTATATAAACTAGTATTGCTTGATTGACTATTCCCCAATCATTATTTATATACTTACTAAAAAACCATGCCATCAATAGCATGAATAGATCAGTGAACACTAATGTAACGATGCGAAGCCATACAGCATAGGTATTGCGACGAAGTTTTGCAAAAATAGGATCACGTATATCAAATCTATAGGTTTCAGTTAAGGGCAGTCCCATCCTAGACAACTCCATTGATTAATATCCGATTAAAACCAAATTATTAGACCTAATAATCAAGGGTATTTCAGGCTAAAAATTTGGATAGGATACTTATCAAATAATGCAATTAGTTAAATTTTAAATAAAAAATAAAAAGCTAATATTTTTAATTGTATAAATTATAAAGTTATTTAATAATTGAAGATGCAATTGTTTTAATTGTATTCAGAGGATTTTGGCTATCAAACTATTTACTATAAAGCGAGCCAAAAAAATCAACGGCCATCAGCTTATTTATACATAAAAATTATGCCATAACAGGATGATTTTGAAAAACTGGTATACTTCCTATATAAATATATAGCCGTACACTTAATTTTGTTTGATGCTTGACTAAACCAGTGTTTCCAAAGTCGCCCTCATCCTAAAGCATGGGGCTAAACAACCTAATTAACCTGCCCATACTCATAAAATTTGAGAACTTATCCCCTGGGAAATTATGATAATTTTGTAAAGTTTTTAACCTTCAATACACCCTCTGATGTGGTATGCTTATTACTGATAGCTAGGCAATAATACTGCCTTAGTGGCGACGCATTTATTAAACTAGTATGCTCCATATTATGGAAATATATTTCCATAAAAAAACTATTTAAAAAATAAAAAAAAACATCCTTATCGTTTCAATTTAAAAAAATAATAGCGACTTTTTAGCCCAAAATTTAATTTGCGTCAACACTATTTTAGTCTTTCAATAATTATATTAATCTATAATTTTAAACTTTCTGTGGAGAATATGTTAAATTTTTCCTGAGAGTTTATTTACGGTAAATTCACTACAGCCACAAATAAATTTTTGAGTTAACGTGGTGATGATTAACTCCCATGCAAACTGGGAAGTTTGCATGGGAGATTTTCTCGGGAAGCAATATCTACCAAAATTGCCCACATTACGTTACAGGAAAAGTAAAAAATGACGGAACCAAAGAGAGCGCTAATCACTGGAATTACAGGTCAAGACGGTTCCTACTTGAGTGAGTTGTTGC
>NZ_JAAHHZ010000534.1:0-3337 GCF_010672005.1 Moorena sp. SIO4A5
ATGCTGTAGTTCCTCTGGCAAATCCTTCATGGTTTGACCTGGCTTTAAGGCAGTAATTCTTTTTAGCTGGATGCCGTTAATAATTGGGTAGTAATGGTCGGATATTTGTGTGGCATTTCCACGAATAAAAGAATCAAAATCATCTTGAGGAGGCGAGGTTAAAGGTATTAGTAGAGTGCCCTTATCTTTTGTTGCTGGCGGCAAACTGTTTATTGCGTGAGAAATAGTAATGTCAGAGTTACGGAATAGTTGACCGGAAACTTGAAATTGTGGTGCTGGCATTCTAAACTCATGCCCCAACCTATTCCCGATGATTAAAACTCGCTTTCGTCTTTGTGGTACACCGTATTCTTGAGAATAAATTTTCTCAATTATAATCCAATAACCGAGCTCAATGAACGCCTTAGCGGCTTCGTATACATATTTTCCTTTGTTGGAGGTAAGTAGCCCTTCAACATTTTCCATAATAAACCATTTTGGCTTCAAAATAGTTAGTGCTTTAACGTATTGTTTAAGCAAATTATTTCTTGGATCATCCCAGAACCTTGAGCCCGCTGTGGAGAAGCCTTGACATGGAGGTCCCCCTATCAATATGTCGAGTTCCCCTGGTTTCATTACTATTTCAGAAAGAACCTGCCCAAAATCTACGTTATCGATATCCTCATTGCTACATAACGACTCTGGAAAATTTCTTCTATATGTTTCAACTGCCGCCGCATCTTTATCATTGGCATAAAGAATTGAATATCCAGCTTGTTTAAACCCAAGAGAACATCCACCTGCACCGCAAAATAGACTAATAGCCGTGTGTTTCATTAATTGATCAACTTCCAATACATCATGTCAAGCATATAGCAATTCTACGACTTGTGAGGTACAAATTTCGGGTTTTTAGGGAGCAGGGAGCAGGGAGCAGGGAGCAGGGAACAGGGAACAGGGAATAGGGAACAGGGAATAGGGAATAGGGAATAGGGAATAGGAAAAAAAATGCTTGTACCTCACTAGGCTATAATAGGCTATATTAAACAGCTGAGAGCTGAATGCTGATAGCTGTTCGCGTAGCGTGCGCGTAGCGCATATGCTTACCTGCTCCCTAAAACCTACGACTAAAGTCACTCACTCGTCCTGATAACTGCGATAAAAGCGATCGCTAAATAGCTAAATAAAATCCTCAATCACTGCTGTTACCGCTTCATAATACTCTTCAGAAATACCTAAAGTTCCATCCAATCGAACGGTTTGCACCTGTTCTAACTCCGCCATCGCTATCATTTCAGCTTTTGACTTAGGTGGTGCATTTTTCGCTAATATAATTAATACGGGCATGGGAACAGAATCTAAAAGCTGCAAAAATTCCTCCCGATTAGCGACAGGATCGATTGCGCCAGTAACAAACGAAGCAGGGGCATATCTGCCGCCATCTTTGGAAGTAATTTGATGTTTTTGGGCGATAAATTCCGGAGTTAGTTTGGTTTCATCCACATAGACGTGGCGTTTATACATCAAGCGCAGAAACGAAGGAGTAGTGTTGAGATAGTATAGAGTCTGACCTAACCAAGGCGATCGCACTAGATTTTTTACTCCGTTTCTCACTCCATCGGGTAAACCCATTACTCTTAACGGTCCTTTCCAAGTCGGAGCTACTAAAATTAGTTTAGAAATACTATCTGGATTATCTTGGGCAAACTTTAAAGCGTATCCTGAAGCATGACCGGCAGCAATTACAGCAAGTTTCGCCCCCCTAGCCCCCCAACTTTGGGGGGAAATTGAGTTAAAGTCCCCCAGAATTGGGTGATTTAGGGGGCTTGTAGCTCTCGGTAGTGAGGTCAATTCATCTGAAAACAGCTGTAAGCTAATTGAGTTATTATTAAAAACAGAGTTAACAAAATCTGCTAATAACTGCTGAAATAATACGGGATTGTAATCCACAGGAGGGCATTGAGACTCGCCAAATCCCAACCAATCGAGAACGGTAACGTGATAGTTTTTAGCCAGTAGATTGGCAATACCTTTCATTTCGGTGCGACTAGAAACGGTACTAAAAGCAGGGAGTAACAGTACCGGGTTTCCTGCACCGATGGTTTCGTAGACCACTTGATAGTGTTTGTCTTGCCAATTCCAGTTGTAGAAATTTTTGGTACCGCCAATACCAGAGTTAAGCTCAGTGGGATTAGTTGTTGTAGTCATAGTGATAGGGCTGCATCTGATATTTGTAAATCTATAACTAAAAGAAGTGTGGTGATATCGGGATATCGAGAGATAGGGGATATTTTTAGTAATGAAACAAGGGGTTCAGCAGGGAACCTAAAGATTGAAGCTAATTCCATCTTCCTTAACAACGAGGGAATCATCGCAGCAGAAACAGCAGGAGACCAAGGCAATATTAGGCTGCAAGCTGTTGATATCCGAATGCGTAACCAAGTTTACCACCGACTCGAGAGGATCCAGTGATTAATGCCCACAGAACAGTGAGGTGGCGAACTCGTCCTGGGTTAGCCAGCAGCAGACAACAATTACGGCAATTACAGCAGCAACAATCATCAGTGATATCCCCTCAACCTCCCCAAGACAAAAAAGTGATTATTGAAGCCCAAGGCTGGGTCAGAGCAAAGGATGGCACGATTATTCTGACTGCGCAACCGTTTAGGGGTACTCCTGTTGATCAGATATTTTCTAATCTTGATTGCCATTCGGGAAGAGGGAGTCGGGAGTCGGGAGTCGGGAATAGAAATTGTCTTAACCTTTACTTCGACTGCTATAACCTGCTTCGACTGCTATCGGAACTGGAGCTGACAACGGTAACGAGAATTGTATTAGTTGAATTTGATGCGATCGCGTAGCGGCTCTAAAAGAGCATCGCTAACTGATTGCGATCGCGTAGCGGCTCTAAAAGAGCATTGCTATAGCGCTAGGCGCAAGGCAGAAGGCAGAAGGCAGAAGTTGGCTCTAACAAAGTTTTAGAGGTAAGAGCCTAACCTTCTGGATCTGCGCCAGACATGGTATAGGCATCAGTATGGCATACTCCGGTTGCTTTAATTTCCACCATCACCTCACCCGCCTTAGGTTCGGCTACCTGAACCGTTTCAATGGATAAAGGCTTGCCTGCTTCAAAAGCTACTGCGGCTTTGACCTCCAAAATCAACTCCTACTTGCTCTGATCAACTGACCTATTTTATTGAAATATTCTGGCTTTGGATAGCAAGCAAAAGAGGAGGTAAACAGGATTTTTACCTGATCCGAGTTCCCGATTCCCGATTCCCGATTCCCGATTCCCGATTCCCGATTTCCGATTCCCGATTCCCGATTCCCGATTCCCGATTCCCGATTCCCGATTCCC
>NZ_JAAHHZ010000535.1:0-3327 GCF_010672005.1 Moorena sp. SIO4A5
AAAGCAGGGGGGCATTGCTGTGGAAACGGTTTCTTTCATCGGATTGAGTGGAGAAGAATACGAACCTAAAAAGCATACTCTATATAGAGTAGCACGATTTTTGTTTATAATTTGCGCTAAAGTCCCACTAGTCAGAAAGTCAAAGATTGTTAATAAATTAATTAAATGGCAGTTCCTTACAGTTACGATTTAAGAACAAAAGTCATGGGCGCTATTGACGATGGCATGGGAAAAACTGAAGCTAGTCGTCTCTTTAAAATTAGCCGAAATACAATTGACCTCTGGTTAAAAAAGAGAAAGGAAACAGGAGATTATAGGGCAAAAGAGGGTTATCAAAAGGGATATAATCCGAAAATAGCTGACGCAGGATAAATTTCGGGAGTAAGTCCCGTGCTCATGGTAGCTCAACTCAGAAGGAAATGGCAGAAGCGTGGTCAGAAAAGATTAGTGATAGGACTATAGGTTTTGGCTTAAAAAAAATTGGTTATACCCGAAAAAAAAACTTACGGTTATCGAGAAAGAGATGAAGAAAAAAGGCGAGAGTTTCGAGAAAAAATTAGTCAAAAGAAGCCGGAACAGTTAGTTTATATAGATGAATCAGGAATGGATAATCGTGAAGACTATGGTTATGGCTGGAATGAAAAAGGAAAAAGATTTTCTGACTTAAAATCAGGAAAAAGAAGTGTAAGAGTCAGTATTATGAGTGGTTTGCTTGAAGGAAAACTGATAGCGCCACTGACTTTTGAGGGTTCTTGTAATCGTTCAGTATTTGAGACATGGCTTAAAGATAAATTGATTCCTGAATTAAATCCAGGGCAAATTATAATTTTAGACAATGCCACCTTCCACAAAGGAGAAAGAATTAGAGAATTAGTTGAAGCAGCGGATTGTGAACTTTACTATTTGCCCCCCTATTCTCCTGATTTAAATAAAATAGAACATTATTGGTTTCCGATTAAAAATCGGGTTAGAAAATCAAAAGGTACTATCGAAGATTTTAGAGAGAGAGTTGATTTAGCTGTTCAGTTAACGTCCTAATCTATACTTCGATTGCTATAATTCTTAATTTTCCTTGACCACTTAAATTATAATCATTATAATTATAATTATAAAATTCAAAAACAATTTTTCGACTATGACTCAAAACTCTCAGCCCAATTCAAACAATAATTCAAACGGATTCATTGTTCCGTACATTTTGAAAGGGTCTCGCCAGCAAATCACCCATACCGCATATATTCTGAATGCCCTCGGCTACATCCAAATTTCCGAATGGGGTCCTCTTCAGCCCACTGGAACTCCAGACGAATATATTACGATGATCACCAGATATTGGATTTGGCGTTAACACCTTAAATTTCTGGGGGGGTTTCCCCCCCTTGCCAAAGGCTAATCACATCCGATCAGGATTGGATAGCTGATAAAATTGAGTGCATAGTCTAAAAATTCTAGCCGTGGAAAGTATTTCTGCGGCTACTTTTTTTTGGTTAGCAGGTTGAAGGTTAGCAGGTTGAAGGTTAGTCATAATTTAGAATTTAGAATTTAGAATTTAGAGATCCTGTAGGGTGGGCAAAAAGTGTACACAGATCACCTGTAGGGAAAACTCTAGAACTTTTGCCCACCAAAAAGTAAGATATTGTAGGGTGGGCAAAAAGTGTACACAGATCACCTGTAGGAAAAACTCTAGGACTTTTGCCCACCAAAAAGCCAAGCTCGCCACCGTTAATCCTGGTGGGCAAGGTAATTCCTCAACCCAAGCCCTCCAACCAATTTATTTCCCCTTGCCCACCCTACAAAACTAAACTCTTAATTCTAAATTCTAAATTCTAAATTCTAAATTCTTCATTCTTCATTCTCCATTCTAAATTCCTTGCGAAACAAAACCAGCCCAATAGAAAGGATGACCAAAAGGAAAATCCTCCTTACTCAAAGACTCTAAACGCTTTCGCTGTATCTCGAATTTATCCACAATTGTGACCCACTTATCTAACTCTTCCTGATATCCGTGATCCTTAGCATTCTGTTTAGCAGCTTTGGCTTCCTTTATCCCTCTTCTGTCACTCTCCGGTTATAATAAGTAGAGAAAGAAAAAAAAGAAACTCTACAAGGTAGGCACAGCAATGGATGTAGAGGAACAAATCCTCAAACATTTAGCCAGGGATCCCCAGGCAACAGTATCAATAATAGATGAATATTGTCAGACCTATAAAGACCTATTCAAAGAAGTAAGGAACTATGAATGCTTCAAATATTTACACTTAGGAATAGTCTCAGCAATAAAGAGAAAATCCTTACCAGAAATAGCTCCGGTGCGCTTTCCGTAGGCGAATTAAATTCGCCACGGGTCGCACCGCAAAGTAGTAGGGATAAAATCAGCCCAGTCACTACATCACTTCATCGCCAATTCACCTTGGTCAGTCAGGGAACTAAAGAAGGGAAGATTAAGGAAAATCAAAGAAAAATTAAAAGAACAAGCAATTACAGTCATAATAGATGAAACCGGGGATAGAAAGAAAGGAAAAAAAACGGACTATGTAGCGCGGCAATATCTAGGAAGTATCGGAAAAGTAGATAATGGGATAGTGTCAGTTAATGCTCAGGTCGTGTCCCAAAATATAACATTTCCCTTGGTAGGCAAAATCTTCAAACCAAGAGGAACATTAAAACAGGAAGATAAGTACAAAAATAAAATAGAGTTAGCCTCAGAAATCCTAGAAGAATTAGTAGAGGAAGGATTAACTATAGAACTAGTATTAGCGGATAGTCTCTAGGGTGAAAGTAGCCAGTTTATTAGAACATTAGAGAAAAATAAATTGTCTTATGTAGCTGGCAGGGTGACAGAGGTAGGGGAAAGCTAGATGTAGCATAAGATACAGCCATCAGATAAAAAAAAAGATAGGTCAAATATAGCAAAGCCGACCTATCTAAGGAAAATGATAGCAAAAGAATACCAATAAATCCTGGTAAAGGAACTCAACCGCAGTACTTATCTATTACTAAGTCTAGTGGTAGCAAGTCTTCAATTATTTAAACAAGTGAAGTTAGAGTGGAAAGCCCACGGCACTGCCATTACCAATTTTGTTTGAAAGTCGTCGGCAGAAATTACGGCGTTTTTTGAGACAGGAAAACTTAGGTGTGGAAAAAATTTGGTTTCCCTGTGTAAACTGTCTTTTAAGGAGTATGTTTAAGCCTAATGATACCAGGGTAATTGCAGCTATTTTGTATAAATTGTACTTGACAAAATAGGTATTTAACATAGTCAGTGATAGGACTAGACAACTCTTCTGGAATGAAGGACACTACAAACAGATGGAATCAGTCCCTTTC
>NZ_JAAHHZ010000536.1:0-3319 GCF_010672005.1 Moorena sp. SIO4A5
TCATTGAGAGCGACTCCATGACCAGCGAAGTAAAATAATAAGCGGTCATTTTTAGTGACTTGTTCTGGTAAAGTATGAAATAAAAATTTGTGGAAGTTAGACAGAGTTGCCACTTCGTCTAAGCATACCCAGACTTGGTAATCATGCTTGGTGCGGAGAATTTCTACTAGTTTTTTGGCATCGTTTACGGCGGTGTTCAGGGCGGAAATACCGTTTGTGTAGTTATTGATGCCGATGATAAATGCGAGATTGCGGGAGAACATATAGCAGTTGGCAATTTTATTAACTGCCAAATTATGGTTTTTTATTCAACAGGAATAACCCCTTATTAAGGGGCAGATATGTTTCAAAATTCGTAAGCATTTAGCTAAGGCAATACCTGCTAAATGCTGGGGGCTAATAGCCGATTTTTAAGTATCTATAAACTTATCTGGCTAACCCCCAAAAATTATGCATAAAATTTTCAATACCAGACCAGGTGGCTCTCCCACAGGACTTACCCACGAACACTCTTAAGTCCCCATCTTCCCCCTATCGCCACACTCTTGCCCCTGTTCCCTAGGCAACATTTCTGCCAATTACCAATTACCAGGCTTCATTGATAAATTGAATAAAATTGTTGGCTTCTCTAGGGCTAATGCTAATAAAAATAACCAGATAAATAATTAACATTAAGCTTAATGTATTGAACTCTCTCATTTCTAGTTTCCTCAGAATAGTTAGGGATTAACTTAGTGATTGACTTAGTGATTGAAGGTATAATAGTAAGGATTAGTAAGTATTCAGCTATCAACAGCTGATAGCTGACAAGGGTAGCTTTGCCACTAGCCCGTTAGCCCTAGACTGAATCCTGACATAGCTGTCGTTTAGAACTCTCCAATTAACAAGCTTTAATCAACTTCCTCTAGTTTCGTAGCTTTTTCAGGTTTTAACAGTACCCTTGTGGGTACTCTTAATCCTGGAACTGTCAGCTTTTGGACTGTGATTCGTCACAATCCAAATCTCTCCCCAAAGCTAGCTATACAGGAGTTTTTCCCGATTCCCGATTCCCGATTCCCGATTCCCGATTCCCGATTCCCGAACCCAATTGAGAACTGTTATATTGGGTGGCATGGGTGCCTACACCATTGAACTGGGTATCTGCCTAGCTCATAAATCCCTTTGATAGTGCGGTCGTTTTCTTTTCTTTGTTATCCTTATTACTTTTTTCTCTGTTCACCGAGAAAAGGGGGTTCGGGGGATGAGAAGCTCTTGCCTTTAGGTATAGGAAGGGATAATCCCCCAGAGCCAACCGTTCGCGCAGCGTGACATGCAGGTCAAGGGTTCAATACCCTTGAGGTTGGCGGCGAGATCTTCGGGAATATCCAGAATCTTGGTGTAGAATAAAATATATAGTCACCTTTGAAGTGATGGAGATGGTAAACACAGTATTAACAATAGTTTGCAAGATTCAACCGACCCCTGAACAAGCCGATAAAATTGAGGCGACACTCGAAGGGTTTGCGGATGCTTGTACCTATACCAATAATGCTGTTAAGCCGTCCATAACCAGTAAAAACGCCATACAAGCTCAGGTTTATCAATACATTAGAGAAACCTATGACTTAAGCGCAAATTTAGCAGTAAGAGTTTGTGGACGTGTGGCTGCAAACAGAAAAACTGCTAAACACAAAAACAAGCCTGTATCAAAATTCAGTCCCACTAGTGCTGATTATGATTCAAGGATTTTTAGCTACAGGGAAAAAGAGCAAACTGTTAGCTTAACTTTAGTGGGTGGTAGAGAGAGATTCCTTTTGGAGATTGGGAATTATCAAATTGGCAAACTCAAAGGGAGAAAACCTACATCGGCTCAGTTATGCAAGCATCGTGATGGTCAATATTACATCCATATTCAAATAAAAAATAAGGCTCCTAAACCCCAAAAAACGAAAAAAGTAATTGGGGTAGACTTAGGTCGCACAGATATTGCTGTTACCAGCGAAAACCACAGTTTTTCTGGTAAGCAGGTAAACGAGATTAGAGACAAATTTGCTAGGGTCAGGAAACAAATTCAGCACAAAGCCTCGAAGGGCACAAGAAGTAGTAGGCGCAAATGTCGCCAACTTCAGAAACGGCTATCAGGTAAAGAAAGACGTTTTCAGACTTGGGTCAACCACAATGTAAGTAAGGCCATCGTAGAATCGGCAAAATCTCAAGGGGCAGTGATTGCCTTGGAGGATTTGACAGGTATCAGGGAAAGAACAAACCTCCAGCCAAGATCTAAAACTGAAAAAAGAAGATCCAACAATTGGGCATTCTATCAACTTCGCGAATTTATACAATATAAGGCTTTAGAGGCTGGAGTAAAAGTTATCTTTGTTAATCCTCGTTATACTTCCCAGACATGCCATCAATGCCTACACATCCATCCAATTAAGGGTAAATCTTACAGGTCTCGAAAGCGCTACAAATGTGGTGCCTGTGGATGGAATGGGGATGCTGACTTTAACGGTTCTATGATGATTAAATTATTGGGGCAGAGCGTAACCCTGCCCGGAGGTTCGTACTTATCCTGTTCTCTAACAGATATTGTACAGGGCTACTAAAAGCCCCTGGCATAAGTGCCGTGGGGATTGGTTACTCTACCCTGATAGTATGTCGTATTGGTCGTTAATTGTAATAGAGGTTATTACCTCTATTGTTATTCACGTGTTATTCAGAGCTGATTGACTGACAAAACTCCTACAAACTATGGTGTCGCTGCTATCCCGCTAGGGATAAAGGGTTGGAGTCGGTTGAAACCGACCTTAGCTATGAGCTGTGGACTTAAATCTATGGCGGGTTTGATAGCAAAGCCCAAGATTTTTCAGTAAACCAGTATTCAAAGACAGACTACGCCAGACTCAAACCTCATCTTTATATGCCCAAAAGCCGGGATTTTGGGGATTGGTCAATAACATCTAAATCGGTAGCTCCTGAGTAGTTTGTAGCTACCTACTAATTGAAGTAGCAATGGATAAGCCAATGGGAATTTTTAAGCCACGTCAGCAGCCAAAAGAAACCAATGCTCAAAGTGCTAATTTTTACTACTTTAGAGGAATTAGCCATGTACTGGTGGGCAGATTTCAAGCAGCCATTCTGGAATTGAATGAAGCGATTGAGATTGACCCCAACCATGCTGCTGCCTATGACAACCGTGGGATGTGCCTTCGAGAATTAGGTAAGCATCAAGAAGCCCTAGCAAATTTTCAAAAATCAGCAGAAATTTATCAAAAAAAGGGTAAAACGGAAGATTATCACAAGATAATAGCCAAAATTCACGACCTTCACTTACGGTGAT
>NZ_JAAHHZ010000537.1:0-3317 GCF_010672005.1 Moorena sp. SIO4A5
AAATGATTTCTGAGGTGACTACAGCAATTGTCCATAAGATTGGTTTGAGTAAGCTTTCCAGCGTAATTCATCCCTATCCAACTCAAGCAGAAGGAATTAAAAAAGCGGCAGATGCCTATCGCCGCACTCTTTTAACACCAAGAACTAAAACATTTTTAGAATTCCTGACTAAGCTTTCTTAGAGTAAAAGGAGCTTTGCTTAATAATGGAATAATTTTAAGAGTTTTCTGGAATAGGCATCTTGGTGGAATGGGCATCTTGCCCGTTCCTTAGATTTT
Organism: Moorena sp. SIO4A5; assembly: GCF_010672005.1. Taxonomy (NCBI): domain Bacteria; kingdom Bacillati; phylum Cyanobacteriota; class Cyanophyceae; order Coleofasciculales; family Coleofasciculaceae; genus Moorena; species Moorena sp. SIO4A5. The sequence continues at coordinate 279 of NZ_JAAHHZ010000537.1, forward strand.
CCCAGAATAGGACTTGGTCAGCTCTGCCTATTTCCCTATCTCCCTACTCCCTCTTTGTCTTGACCTCCGATTGAAATAATCCAAAGGTTAAAAAGCGCTATATTTAAATCATTCCATTATTAAGCAACGCCCACCACTAAGGTTGATACCACTCAGATTAGCTTGAACTAGGTCGATAGCACAAAAATCTCGTTGCCCTGCTGCGTACTTTTCTTGGAGTTCTTTGCTATTCATGTCGCCTTAACCCGATTTTACTTTAGTTAAAGGTTTCTATTAAAGAGAGTAAAAATATCGCCCAACGTGACAACTATACCAATCTTTTTCATATGCTAATAAACGCAAAAAAATGCCTGTGTAATAACAAATACATCCACAGTCATCTTTGTAATTTAAGTACAATTACTAGTTATTTAGAGGGTGCATATCAATGCCTGAAATTAGGCAAAAATTATAATAAAACTCCCACACTTATCACACTCCTCACACTTACCACACTTCCTTTTTTTTTATAAATATGATATGCTCCCTATCTATAATTTTATTTTGCTCACCAATCCCGTTTGTAAATAAAGTTGGCGGAGTTTATTGAGTGCTCGGCACTTTTTTTTGCGAATAGTTTCTTCCGTATACCGGGGATAGCCCTTAGACTCTAAAAGAATCGATATTTCAGCACAAGAAAGCTTGTCAAAATAGAATAACTCCAAAATTTTTGAGTCTTCATCAGGAAGTTGTTTTATCTTCTCCCGCATTTCCAAGTTCTCTATATACTGCATAGGGTGAGTATGACGGGAAGAGACCGCATTACTCTGCTCAGTCGAGGGTAAACTTTCCCACATTTCGGAACTAATATCTACAAACCTCTTATACTCACGGTGTAGTCCTCTTACGTAATTAAAGGCAACTGTTCGCAACCAAGCCTTTGGATTAATAATTGGCTCTTTTAAGTCACCCTTAATTCGAATCAGTAACAGTTCCCCATCAACGTTGAAATGCGACTCTATTTTACCGAATTCTATTAGTTTTAGGACAAGTAAAAAGACATCGTGTATAATGTCTTCATGGGTATACGTGCTATTAATTTTAAATTTGTACAGCCAATCTTCTATTTGAGTAGATAGTGAATTTAACAGCTTGGCAATTTCTTGAGGCGGCATATTTTTTTCCATATAATAGCCATAGCCCTTATCCTTGAAATGACAACTCGAAATTGCAGCAAGGGAATCTACTGGCTCTTCCGAATCCGCTTCCCCATTTCCGTCTTCCCCTGTAGTGTCTTTAACTACTAGCTTTGCATCTTCAACAGAAAGACCTAATTCTTCAAGACCTTTCCCTAGTTCGCCTAATTCCCCTGATTGGATTAAATCCGCAAGTCGCTTAAGACCTTCTGAAGAACCATTTAAGGTTATTTTTATACTTCCTTCTTCAATTTTTTCAAAGTTTACGCTCGTGTCTCCTGAAGCTTTCTGGAGTAATAATGACACGGCTTCTTGTAATTCCTTATCCCTAATGAATTCATCTAAGTCTACGCCATTTAGTGTAATAACTAAACGATGATTTACCTGGTTGTCCCCTGGCTGGTTTTGGTCTTTGTTTTTTTTCGCTTTGCAACCGTTTTGTTGGTAAATATTTACTTCCTTAGCCTGAATATTATGTCCCTCAATCTCGTTGATGGTTCCAGCTATATTGTGGGCATTAGTAGTGCCGGTAACGCCCACCCCAAGTGAACTACTTGTTTGGATTATGTTATCTTCTTTGTCACCCTGGATATAGTCAGCCCCAATCTGCTTGTTACAATTATCCCCCTGAGTGTCAATCTTGTGCTGCCCATGCAATCTGTTCTCAACCATTTCCACATTTCCAGCTCCAGCAGTTTACCAATAGATTAACCGGTAAAATTAAGGGTTTCTCCACCCTTCAATAATTCTAATTACTACGTTCAAATATGGGTTATCAAGAAATTCTTCAACTGCTCCTTGACCGCCTTCTTTGAGAGCATTAATCAGCCTTTCCTTCTTAGTTGCTTCAATGGCTGCACTGACAAAGGCTTCCTGCTGTGCTTCTGTGGCGGTAGGATTGCTTTGCTCGAGTTGTTGGAGTAATTGTTGGATTTCTGCTGCTGCTTGGGCGAGGGATTGGGATTGAGGTTCTTTGGTATTTACACTTATTTTATGAATATTTGTCGGGCCTTGGGTAAGGCCCACCCCGAGTGAACTATTTGTTTGGATGATGGTATTTTCTTTGTCACCCTGAACATAGTCGCCTTGGATATTGTTGTTGTAATTGTCACCACTTGTGTTGGTGTTGTGACTGTTACTCATGGTTACGCTACCTCCTGTAATGACTATTCCTTGATTATTCAAGGTTTCTATACGTTTACTCGGATTTCATTGTACTGCCTTAATTATTTTTGTGATTATAGTAATCCTATCTAATTCGTGAAATTATAGTAGCCGACTGAGCTATCGCTCTAACCCTTGCCGAGCAAGGATTTCATATTTTGCAGATTTTATAAATCATTTAGGATTGCTATATAAGCACCTACACATAATTAATTACCTACTCCCAATCTCTGTAACCCTTACATTGTAAGGCTTTGAGTTTTGGAAAATGTGTAATTAATTTTGTGCACCTGCTTAAGCTCAGTGTCAGGCATGAGCTTATTTGGGACGTACAGAGGCAAAGCCTGCTCATAGCTGGCCATGGCCAGCTAAATGCCTAGACTATGACCTCACACTTACCAAAATCTTGAACAGTAGGATTGACCTGGTACTGACTTCGGTGCTGGTCAACGGAAGTTCTGGAGGTGAAGGCGCGTTCGTGTAGCGAACGCAAGAGCAAGTAAAATATACGGCCTGGCTTAATAATGGAATGATTTGAATAGTTTTGTGGAACGGGCATCTTGGTGGAACAGGCATCTTGGTGGAACTGGCATCTTGCCAGTTTCAATATATTCCCGGCGGGCAGAATGCCCACCCCACTCATATTTATCCAAAGATTCAGCAATGCCGAGAAAGCCAAAAGCCAAAAGCAAAGAGGGTT
>NZ_JAAHHZ010000538.1:0-3314 GCF_010672005.1 Moorena sp. SIO4A5
CCATAGCCGACTAGGACTTCGACACCAATAATCTCAAAGAAGTTATCCAAGTGCCTCGCTAAGGAACCCCCACCACTAATGACTTGCTTGATTTCTCCCCCAGTGGCTTCCCGGACTTTTTGATAAACTAGTTTATTGGCTAATTGATGAACCGGCCATAAATAGGAAGCTTGCACTGTGGCCAATAGTTTTTGGATTGGTGAAGGATTTAAATTATCTAAGGTCAACCCCTGAGCAAGCCGTCGTGCCTCGATGTAGCGTTGACTGATCCCTAGCAGGTTTTGGACTAATTTCTGCTTACCTTGGGGTTGCTCACGAAACTGCTTTTGCACCCCCTCATAAATCGATTCCCACAGTCGGGGTACTCCGACCATAAAGTTAGGTTTGAAGGTTTTAAGGTCTTTTTTGACATGGCGCAGGTTGGTGTAAATCTGGGTGGAACCCTGAGATAATAGAAAATACTCCGCTGAGCGTTCGTAGGCGTGCCAGGTAGGCAGGATAGAAAGAACGCGATCGCCTTTTTGGATTTCTATTACTGCACCAAGGGTGTTGACCTGATGCAGGAGATTACCATGGCTCAGCATCACCCCTTTGGGTTTGCCTGTGGTACCAGACGTATACAGCAGAGTTGCCAAGGTTTCCCGGTTATGGTTAGCTTTGGTCAGAGACCGAGATGCCCCGGCTTCCATGAGTTGAGTATAGTTAACAATTTGTCGGGATGATCCGGTCGATACTGGTTGTTCTTCAGAAAGGAGAATCACTAATTCAATGGGTAGCCCATCCAAGCGATCGCCTAATTTTTCCAAAGTTTTGAGGTTTTCTAGCACCACAGCAGTGCTACCGCTATCTTCGAGAATATAAAGCAATTCCTGCCGTTCTGCTTGACCTGAGCGCACCACATTTACTGCTCCTGCACTCATGATACCCTGATCGGCAACTAGCCATCGAGGAGAGTTATCAGCAAATAACGCAATTCGGGTAGGAATACCCTTCTCATCGAGTGTTGGCTGGAAGCCTAGGGATTGTAATCCAGCCGCAAATTGCTCGATTTGCTCCTGCAACTGGGTATAGGTCAGGGTCGAAGCTGGAGCACCATGAGCTCCCACAGCGTGAGGGTCTTGCAGAGCAATGATTGACCCAAAGCGTTGGGCAGCAAGGGGCCAGATTTCTGGTATCGACTCTAGTGAAGAGTAATCAGCAACACGCTTGAGGTAAACTCTCTCTTGTTGTCTGAGGCGTTCTGCATACTGGTTTTTCGACATTCATCAACTCCCTGATTGCTTCGGTAGCTCTTTCTACCATACTCTTCTGCTTAGAGGTGATTGGCAGTGTTGAGTGGACACTATAGTTTCTGTCTTAGATGAAGTCTGGTTAATCACTCGTAGAATAGTCCACACTCACCAGAGTTAGCCGAGTCACCATAGTCACCAGAGTCACCCCATGAGCTAATCACCTGATTACCCCAGCATCCTATGCCCTAAGCATGAGCGATCGCGTGGTAATCTCAGTAAAAATTCATGGTGTACTACTCTAAAAATTCATCTGGCATGAGTTTAATAGCATCTAAGGGTGAGGCAAGGTATTCTACCGTTGCTTGCCTGAAGACAAATTGGATTAAAAGCCTGCAACAGCAAGTTAATTCCAAATCCCACTTATAGCTTCCCTTTAGCCTAAACCAATAATAAATAGCGGCTAGACATAGGGGAAGCCTTCTCGAAGATGACAAAGTCTGCGCTTCGCTGACTAGATGATCAAAATAATCAACGGGGTTTTGAACCGGGATTTGGTATCAGACGATACATGAATTTTGTAGCATTAAAGCTCAACTGAGGAACTATACTGGTTCAAAATTAGTTTTCAATTTCCACCCTACTATCAATAGCATTACCATCTTTGCCAAGTAAAGGATTCAGATGACCTATCTCGAAACAACTGCTGAATTTTATTCTGAAGTCGCTCAAACACCCCAAGTTGGTTTGTGTTGTGTCCAAAGTAGCCCCTTACAACTGCCAGGACTGAAAATTCCTCCACTGATGGCGGAGATGAATTATGGCTGCGGTACTACGGTACATCCCACAGAACTCAGCAATCAGCCAACTGTCCTCTATGTCGGTGTTGGTGGTGGCTTGGAGGCGTTACAGTTTGCTTATTTTTCCCAACGTCCAGGGGGGGTGATTGCTGTTGAGCCAGTTCAGGCAATGCGGGAGGCGGCTACCCGTAACCTGAAAATTGCTGCTCAAGACAATGCCTGGTTTGACCAGAGTTTTGTGGAAATTCGGGAAGGGGATGCCTTTGCCCTACCGATGCCAGATGATTCTGTAGATGTGGTTGCTCAGAATTGCCTATTCAACATCTTTGAACCGGCTGACCTGATGAAGGCACTCAAAGAAGCCTATCGAGTGTTAAAACCAGGTGGACGACTGTTAATGAGTGACCCCATTGCAACTCGTCCGATTCCACCCCATCTACAGGAAGATGAGCGGCTACGAGCTATGTGTCTGTCTGGTGCGCTCACTTATCAATCCTATGTTCAGCACCTGGTCAGGTCAGGTTTTGGTCAAGTAGAAATTCGAGCAAAGCGTCCCTATCGGCTTCTGGATTGCCAAAACTACAACCTAGAAGAACCCCTGCTGCTGGAAAGTCTGGATTCTGTTTCTTTCAAAGTTGTGATCCCAGAGGATGGACCATGTATTTTTACTGGCAAGACAGCAATTTACATGGGCGCGGAAGAGTTTTTTGATGACAATGCGGGACACATCCTCTCCCGTGGTGTGCCAGCCGCTGTTTGTGATAAAACAGCCGCGAAATTAGGAAAGGTGAATCCAGAAGAAATCTTAGTCACTGATTCAACTTGGCACTATGTTGGTGGTGGTTGTTGTTAAAGGTGAAGTATGAAGTATGAAGTATGAAGTATGAAGTATGAAGTATGAATGCTGTTCATCTTTGGCATCTGAAGTAGAGTAGGCTGAAGAATAAAAACCATGGATTTGTTTATCAACCAATCCATGGTCTAATTAAAGATTAGTAAATTACAAATCCTACTTTAGAAGTAATACTTCAGAAGTCATCCTTCAAAATTAATACTTCTAGCAATTACAAGTCAATAAAACTTATGATTAAAACAGACGTTTCAGCTGTTACACCGTTCCACAAAAAACTGCAATCTCCCTTAAGTAAACACCCAATAACGGTTTTACAAATTAATCTGGGGAAGCGTTGTAATCTAGCTTGTACTCACTGCCATGTGGAAGCTGGTCCTAAACGAACTGAAGAACTTTCTCCAGAAATTTGTGACCAGCTTATTAAGCTGATTC
>NZ_JAAHHZ010000539.1:0-3313 GCF_010672005.1 Moorena sp. SIO4A5
CTAAAAAAAATCCACAGTCAAGGCAGCTCAGGAAACTGGGATTAAGTTGAGTACTTTTCCTTCTCAGTGTTCTTTTGCTCAGGAGGAGGTTTTGGAGGCTGGTTTTTTTCCAGAAGTGTTGAATCGGGAATCGGGAATCGGGAATCGGGAATCGGGAATCGGGAATCGGGAATAGGCAATAGACAATAGGTAATAGGGAATAGGAAGCAGCGATGTAGTCGCTACTCCCTATTTTTTAAAACCTAGGAATTGAAAACTGGTATACTTCAACTCAGTAACTACTATCTGCGCAAGGAGGTCCCTGCATCTTTGCTGTCACCGACGGGTCCCTTGCCATCATTTGGTGGATTGTAATCTGTGAATGGATTTAAACTCATTGCGGTCAACAATTGTTGTGACTCAGGTTTGGGGGAGACAGGGTCAGAGGGCAAGGTTGATTGACCTGAAGGCGACTTGGTAACACTAGATGGTTGTGAGTCAGTAGACTCAGGATTTTCATCTGTGATTACCTGGTAATTTTGGCAGAATGATCCGGCGTCTTTGCTGTCACCGACGGGGCCGTCTCCATCATTCGGTGGTGTGAAAGTATTTAGCATCTGTAGTTGTGATAGTTGTCTTTTTATTGATGTTGATATTGGTAACAGTTGTGGGTTATTAAACTCAGGATTTTCATCGATTAGCTGGTACAATTTCCAGAGTGATCCGGCGTCTCCGGTTTCACCGGGAGGTCCGTCTCCATCATTCGGTGGTGTGTAATTCATTACTATCAGTAGTTGTGATGATTGTGATAGTTGTTGGGAGTCTTGGGATGATGATTGCTGGTCAATCGGCTGAGAATTACTATGATTTGGTTGCTCGAATCCCTTCAGTATCGTTGCTGCTAATTGTTGCAAGCGCTGTCTTATGTTGAGAGTGAAGGAAACTAGTGTTGTCCAAAGCTGCTTTAGCAAATTATTCATTTGAGAATACACCTTTTCTAGAAATTCATCAAACACCGGCTCAGGCGGCGTTTTTTCATTGATACTTGTTACAGCGCCTCTCAAGCCAACTTTTCGCAGATGATCAGAAAAATTTTTTTTTTGAAGCAAAATTTGCTTAGCTATTCTAGTTTCCTTGGTGTTTGAGATCAGATCCGGATCCATTTGAGTTGTGAACGATTACCCTTAAGGAAAGGCGTTGCTGAATTAAGGAATGAATGCGCAATCATCTGGTTTTGTTAAAGCCCCCGTTGGTCCCCCAACTTTGGGGGACTTTGAACGTCTTATTCCCCCCAAAATTGGGGGGTTAGGGGGGCAAAACCATACCTAGAATCAGCAACGCCTAAGGAAAAGGCAAGAGGCAAGAAGCAAGAAGCAAGAGATAATCAGGTATATAGGGATTTTTGCTAAGGTCAAAAACTGTAATTATTGTTTCCAACTCAAATGGAAATGCTAGAGAATTCGTCCGAGAGCTGACGGAGTGATGGCTCCAAGTGTTGTCCTATAAACCACCACAATTCCACTAGTGGCTACCAATGCTAAGGCTGATGGCACCAGAGGTACCCATACTCCTAGAGTAAATAGACCAAAACATAGGAGATATAAAACCCCTGTCGCTGTGACGGTAGCGAGTCCCCAATACAGCATTCGACCACAGCGCCAGGCAATGGTAGCACCAATGATTGACCAACCCCAAACCCAGAACAGGTCTCCCCAGGGCGACCACACCGATAATAATCGACGCTCACCGAGGCCAGCACTGATCATCTGACTGACCATCTGGGCCTGAAGAATTACCCCTGGCATTTCTTGGTATGGCCACTGCAGGGCACTGTAGGGGGTAAAATGGTAATCCTTGGCAATCCTTGCAGTTATTCCGATCAGGACAATTTTGTCTTTGACCCACTCTGGTTTGACCTGACCCTCTAGCACCTCTGTAAAAGTGACTCGTCGAGCGACAGTTTTCCGGTAATTGAGTAACACCTGGAACCCCCGATGATCACGATTGTGATAACCCCCGGCATTAGCTGACAACTCTCTTAAGACAGTCTTACCCAAGCGTATTTTATTCATAGCAATGGTTTTTGCTTTGATTCCGTCTTGGGCTAAGTAATGCAATGCGACCCTAGCACTGAAGGAGTGGTCGGTGGCACAGGGGTCATCGTGGTAGGGATGCATAAATACAAGATGCCTACGGATAATGCCATCAGGGTCAGCCATGATATTGCTAAAACCAAGGCGGGATTCTCGCACCCCAGAGGGAGGTTCCATGCCTGAGTTTTCGGGGTCGTTAGCTTCCCTAGCGCTACAAAGGGCAATGAATTTCTGATTTTGCTGTAACTGACGGCTCAATGCCTGATGACCAGGTTCTCTAGGACGTTCCCGAAAGATGTCTAAGCCAATCACTCGCGGTTGATCAGACTCTAGCTTGTCTAGGACTTGGGCTAGGGTTTGATCTGGGAGGGGATAGCCATAGCGCTTGATCTCGGCATCTGTGGCTTCAACCACCAGCAAACGGGTGTCTACCCCTGGATTAGGTCGCAGCCGCATCAGCTGGTCAAATGCCTTTAGTTCCCAAAGCTGAAGTATTCCCAGCTGCCGGATCACCATGACTAAAATGGTAACAACTACACTGAGGATCAGAGCCGATTGGAGCAGGTGGTGCTGGTGATTGCCACGCAACTGTTGCCAGGTTGGGGGTATGGTCGCAGGATTTTGACAAATCACTGGCAACCAACTGGCACAGGGACATTGATCTTCCAAACCTTGCAGTTTTTTCCGGGCTTCTTGCACTGCTAGATACAAGGATTTACCACTAGCAAAGGCTTTGATAAAATATTGCAAAAACTGCTGTGCTACGAGATCCGGTACGGGCTCCCGCATAATAATCATGTGGGGAATGTGCAGCTGTTCTAGCTCATTGGCTAATCCTAAGCCATCACAGGAATTAAAAATTGCTAGGGACAACCCCCTTTCTATGGCTTTTTTGAGGGCTTCTCTGAGTTCGTCAATGGTTAAGCTATCGGTCTGATTGATATGAATCCGACCTCTTCCTGCCTCGGTTTCACTATGACCTGCAAAAAACAAAATATCCCAAGGTTGCTCCCACAGGGTTTCGTTGAGCTTCTGCCGTGGTGGTTCTACTAGAAAGGTAATGTCTGCAAAGGGTAAATTCTCTAATAATTGTCGGTCTTGTTTGATATTAATCCCTTCGCTATTGCCCAGAATTGCTAGAATTCTAACCTTGTGTCGATCACGGCTCTGGTGCGATTTGCTTGGTTGTTGATACTCTGGAGTACTTAGGGCAATTTCTGCTTGGTGGTAACGCTCTAAAA
>NZ_JAAHHZ010000054.1:0-44781 GCF_010672005.1 Moorena sp. SIO4A5
TAAAAATTTTGCTGGTATCGAGGAACTAGAGATTGAGGTTAAACGAATCAATATCGTGATTGGACCTCAAGCTAGTGGCAAAAGTGTATGTGCTAAACTTCTTTTTTACTTTAAAAACTTTGTTTGGGAAATTTTAGATACAGTAGAAAATGAACAAACTCAACTTGATCTAGATTATAGTTACTCTCAAACTTTTCAAGAGTACTTTCCACCAGATTCCTGGGGAGAATATGATTTCTGTATTAAGTATGAAATATCTAATGTTTTTATTGAAATTACCAGAAGTAAAGAGAATAAAAACAAAATCAATCTTAATTACTCAGAGTTTTTAAAAAATTTAAAAGGAGAGCTATTAGAGAAACTAAATAATTTCGATAGAGAACGAGATTTAATCAATCTTTTGATAGAAATTCAAAATAATTTAATAGAAGCAAATATCCTAAAATATGATGATATAACTTCTTTATTAAAGGATATTGACCTCTTCTTAAAAAGAACAAAAAAAAATCCAGAAAGTAATAAAACTATAATAAAAAAATTATTTTCAAGAGAATATTTAATAGAATTATTGAGGAGTTCATTATGCGATGATGCAGCTTATACCCAGCTTTTTATTCCTGCTGGTCGCTCTTTCTTTGCTAATCTCAAAAGTAGTATATTTTCTTTGATGTCTAAGAAGACCGTTATCGATCCATTTCTGATCGAGTTTGGTTCCACTTATGAAAGTATAAAAGCTTTGAATGGGAGAATCATCAAAGAAACTGAAGATATAAACAAAAAAAAGATAAACGATGAAATCGACACGCTGATCAATAAAATTTTATGTGGAGAACATATAGAGGAAGAAGGCGAAGATTTTGTGAAGATGGCAGATGGAAGACGGATTAGTATTGCTAACTCTTCTTCTGGTCAGCAAGAAACATTTCCCCTGATGATTATACTTTCAGCATTACCTTTTTTAGTTGATGCTAGTTCGGCTGGACAAACTGTTTATATTGAGGAACCAGAAGCTCATCTATTTCCAAGCGCACAACGAAACATGGTTGAGTTAATCGCCTGTGTTTTTAATTCTGATCGGGAAAAACTTCAATTCTTTATCACCACCCATAGTCCTTACATCCTAACTTCAATTAATAATCTGATTCAAGCTGGTATTCTCTATCAAGAATCTAGCCAGGATGTCTTACCTAAATTAGAAAAAATCCTTCCTAGGTATAAAGCCCTGAGGACTTCTGATTTATCAGCCTATGTCCTAGAAAATGGCAAGGCTAAAAAAATTTTAGACGACAAAGAGACAGGTCTGATCAATGCCAATCTTATTGACGGTGTTTCTGATGAGCTAGCGATTGAATTTGATGAACTTTTGGACTTAGCGTGAGTATTTATGAAACGTTTCCCAGATTGTGAGGAATATAAAGATGACAATGAAATCGTATTAAAGGAAAACAAAAGTAAACTAACTTTTGAGAATTCCAAGCAATATCAAATAAGAATAATTAAAGTTGATGGCTGCCCTATCCTAGATAAGGAGGGTAAGCGCTGTGATTATGCTCTTGTTTGTAGTAACGTAGAAATTTATGTAGAGTTGAAAGGAAGTAAGATTGCCCATGCAGTTGAGCAGATAGAATCGACGATTAAGTTACTTTCAGATAACCCACAAACAATCAAAAAGCTGTGCTTTGTAGTTTTTACTCGCTTTGGCCTACCCAAAGGAAGAACGAATATACAAATTATAAAAAGTAAGTTTAATAAGAAATATAATGCTACTTTAATAGTTGAGAAAACTCCATTTACTTATGATTTAAGTAATATCACCATCAAGAAAAAAAGTAGGTAAGCCTAGGCTTATGCTTCTTTTTCTTGACTTTCTTGAGAGTAAAGTCACTGTATGCTACTTCAGTCTCCTGATTTTGAGCGTAACTGTTAGAGCTGTGTCTATTTTATAGGGAAGTCTGAAGAAAGGTGACAATGACTCAACTTGAGCTATTTAATACTGCCTCTCTCACCAGTCCTAAAAAAGTCATAAATGTAGCTAGTGTCCCCCAACGTAGCCCATTTCGCTATGCTGGTGGTAAAACTTGGCTAATACCCCAAATTCGCCAATGGTTGTATAATAAAGGTGGTACAGATAAGGAACTTTTTGAACCTTTTGCTGGTGGAGATCGTGAAACCCGCGAATGTAGAATGAACAGGAATCTTTATAACTCCGATGCTGAAAGTCGCCCTTCCATTGGCTCGTATTCATCTTCCAACAGCCAAGTTTGGGTTTCATCATAGGTTGCTCCAGTAAACACAACCTTGTAATTCTCAGCAGGATCGTACACACGACAACTACCTGATGAATTACCGAGTAACAGCAGGATGTAGGGAGGGGATAGCATGGGGTCAATCCAAACTTCAGCGAAATCCCACTCACTATTGGCTGGGTCGAGTACGGGGAATAACATGGTATTGGTTTTTTCCATCAATTTTCACCTCTCCATAAAACAAGGGAGTGCTTGGGCTACCATCGGGGCTGATTCTGTAACCAATTGAATCAGCGAAGAACAAACCGTAACGCTCATATCCTCGTATGACTCCGGTAAACTCTCCTGTCTCTATGATGGCTTGAGCAACTCTTTCCATTGTGGCTTGATTGTTAAAAACATGAGCCGATCGGCCTCGCCTGAGTAACCGCTGTACTTGTGGTGTGCCAGGTAGATGCTTGGCAATGTGTCTAGAATCCAGAAAAATCTCACGATCGATGCCACTCATACACTAGAAAGATCGAGTGTTTTGATCATACCAAATTTATGGTATCGAGCAAGACCACAAAACCCCCTCAACTGCAGCAGACAAAAACCTCTCCTTGAGACTAGAAATACATCAGCAACTTTCGGGATGACTGATCGCCTCCACCCCCTAGAGCATCTGCTGTGATAAATGGTTAGGAAACCAAGCAACCTCAAAAATTCCAGCACTTTTGTGCTTAGCAGACTAACCGTCAATTAATGATGGGTTACGCTATCACTAACCCATCCTACTGGACTTACTGATTACTGACGGCTTTGAGGTCTGGGGGTGCTACTTAAGATCGTATTGGTTTTCTCCATGCTTGATTGAATGTTCAGCAACAATCGGAGATTAAACGGTTTATGGAATTCTCCCATCAAGCTTTAGTCTAAACTCCAGTTCTACGATACGGCTTGCTTGCATTACCTTGAAGACTTTGCATCTCTTCTTGAACAGTTATTCCAATTTGGATAGCTTCATTGAATAACCGACCATATTCACTCGATTGCTCACTCAGCTTTAGAATCTGTAAAGGTTCTAAATTGACGGCAAAACTATTTGAAGTGAAATCTGGATTTTCTCTGAATATTTTTTCGAGTTTTAAGGCAGCAATTAAATCAGCTCTAATAATTGTCAGAGCTTCAATCACTTTTTCTTTATTTTCCAATCTATCTAAACCAACTGAACGCCCAGCCTGATCCAAGGCGTCAACTCCTTCAACAAGAGAATTAAAGTTTTTCACTGATTTATATAATCTCTTGAGATGCCTGAATTTATGGTAACCTTTTTTAGCCTCTTTAATTAAAGTATTAATTAACAAAAAAGTAATTATTAAAGAAGTTGAATCTACTAAAAATTTAAAAAATGCACTAAAATCATGGTTATCAATAAAGACTTCAGTGCATAAAACAATAAAAATAATTAATACAATAATAATAAAAAATAATATGTAAAAATAATCAGTTGTTTATGATACTTTTTATCATAAACTAACTCAAAAACATTTTTTTATAAGTTTGAAGCCTGTAAAACCTCTGTATGGGATATCTTTAGATTTGCAGGGTCATATTTATGCATAAGTACTTGGCAAGTTTTGTCTAAAGTTAACTGTGCAAGCAATCAGGGATCTATAGGAGAGTATCTATATAAAAAATATCAAGAAAAACTCCTGAGAGGGAGCAATTGGAAAAAATAATAGGTAAAAATCAGCTACAATTAGTCAGTGGAGATGAGTCGTCAATCCTACAGAACTGATTTGAGTAACCAACACTGGAAATTAATTCAGCCTTTTTTCCCCTCCCCTAAATCAGAAACAGGAAGAGTAAAAATTTGCTTGGTTAGGTAAACAAAGAGATTTAATTAAGATTATGAGAGACTGCCAGAAGTAAGTTAATCAGTTGCTTATGTGGCACGGATTCCACTAATGTAAAATTCTCTGACTACTTAATAGTCTAGTTATAGAAACTTTCTAGTGTCAAGCTCACTGGCGGTAGAAATATTTCGGCAATGCAACAGATCGCCAGTGCTTCCAGTGCATCGACCCTTCCGATAACTGCAATTTTGTTGCCTGCAAGCCTTTTGTCTGATAACTACGGCAAGGTCTGATGGCAGCGTTACTATATCAAGCGACACCATAATCAGTGTACTGCCGCTTGTAAGGAGCCTGTAAACCCAAGACAATATCTTCTCGTGGAACGCCCATGTCAACTAAATCCTCAGCAGGATTAAGATCTGTAAGATTTTGCTGGAGCCAAATTTTTCCGTCTTTGATATCTAAATGAACGATAGAACGGTAAATTCGATTCAAATCTTCCCAACCCACATTCATCCACTGATAATGATCCCGAAGAGTGTCAAAAATTAGTTGTACTTCCACCTCATCATTAGAAATATCATCCTTGGCGTAGTCGTTCAGTAATCTCTGAACGTACTCGCGGTATTGAGCTACTTTCTCCATTCCACAATCACCTCTTTCGCTGAATCATACACAATTATCAAGACCTGATACTGTTGTATACCAGCATGCTTTAGCGTAAAGATCCGCTGTAAGAGTTGGAAGTTATAGCACTAGGCATTAATATGTTTGACATTTCTAAACTCCGAAACCTAATCCTAGCTTACTTTTGACTTCTGACTTTTAACTTCTGACTTGCGCGTAGCGCTATATCACTGCTATTGCTGACAAGCTCAAGCCTACACTCCCCTACCCTCGTGAGTGTAGCTATGTCACTACAAAAGACTACAGGACGAATTATGCCTTGGAGTGTCAAACACAAAATCCGTTACAGTATGTAAATAAGCGAAGTTACCTTTTTAACCCAGGCACAATGGTATCCTCTTCCTCGATAGCTGTCAGAGAACTCCCCATCTTTCCCCTACCTGAAGTCGTTTTATTTCCTGGACGCCCTCTGCCGTTACACATTTTTGAATTTCGCTACCGAATCATGATGAACACGATTTTGGAGAGCGATCGCAGATTTGGTGTCTTAATGTGGGATCCTGTAAAACAGGAACCAGCTACAGTTGGCTGTTGCGCTGAAATTATTCACTTTCAGCGTCTTCCCGATGACCGGATGAAAATAGTAACGTTAGGTCAGCAGCGGTTTCGGGTCTTAGAGTACGTTCGTGAAAAGCCCTATCGGGTTGGACTAGTGGAATGGATTGAAGACCAGCCACCCGCTGAAGACCTCAGACCAAAGGCAAAAGAGGTGGCACAGTTATTGCGGGATGTTGTGCGTCTTTCCGCGAAGTTGACCAACCAGAAAATTGAGCTACCAGAAGACCTGCCCGATCTACCGATTGAGTTGTCTTACTGGGTTGCTAGCAATCTGTACGGTGTAGCCTTAGAACAACAGGCACTTTTAGAGACCCTGGACACCGCACAACGTCTAGAACGGGAAACAGAAATTCTCACTTCAACTCGCAATCACTTAGCAGCACGCACTGTACTCAAAGATGCATTGACTTAAGCTTTATCTATGAGGTACACAGGATTTTTTGCCAGATCCGCTGCTCTCGACTCCCGACTCCCGACTCCCGACTCCCGACTCCCTACTTCCATTAACCCAGAACGAAAGTACCTCACCCAATTAGTAACTGCTATAACAGTTTTGTTCACGGTTGACGGTTAACTGTTGAAAGTCAAATTATCAACATTTATGAGGGTGTAGCTGCCAAAAATCTTGAGGATTTCCTGATCAGGAATTATTTCCTCAAGAGCAGCTTTAAATAATGGTGCATAGAGATCTGATTCCAGTTCAATAAAGAATATGTACTCACCAAGTAATCGCTTGGTGGGACGAGACTCAATCCGACTTAAATTAATGCCTCGACGGGCAAATACCTGGAGTGGTTTAGACAATGATCCAGGTATATTAGCAGGAGGACTAAATGCTAAGGAGGTATGACTACCTCCAGGAGATGGCTTTAAACTCAGCACCCAAAATCGAGTGAAATTATCGGGATAGTCATTAATGTTAGATGCGAGTACTGGTAGAGTATAAAGCTTTGCTGCTCGTTCAGATGCGATCGCTGCTGCATTGTGATCTTTGTCCAAAAACTGTAGCGCTTCAGTAGTGGAGTTGGTAGGTACCAGTTGCACTGATGGCAGAAACTGCTCTAACCACCGCTGACACTGAGCCAGGGCTTGGGGATGGGAATAAACCGTTTTAATTTCTGCTATGGTTGATGCCCGTGACATCAGACAATGTCTGATTGGCAAAACCAGAGCCTGTTGGATTTGGAGCTGATCTAGTTGCCAAAGCCGATCTAGTGTCATGGCGACACTGCCTTCAATGGAATTCTCTACAGGTACCACTGCTAGATCAACTTGTTGGTTAGCTACTGATTGTAAGGTTTGGCCAATGCTGGGATAAGGACACAAGAGGGATTGTTGACCCTGTTGTTTCTGGAGTCGCTCAGCATAAGCTGTGGCAGCGGCTTCTGTATAAGTTCCTGGTGGTCCGAGATAGGCAATAGAAACTGACATAATAGACAATATAATTTGAGTTGTGAACAGAATCGTTTAGGGAAGGGCAAGAGGCAAGAGGCAAGAGGAACCCACCCCTAACCCCTCCCAGGAGGGGAAGGCAAGAGGCAAGAGGCAAGAGGCAAGAGGAACCCACCCCTAACCCCTCCCAGGAGGGGAAGGCAAGAGGCAAGAGGCAAGAGGCAAGAGTTAATCAACTATATAATAGTAATTTTTGGTAATATCAAAAACTGTAATCCTTGTCTTGATGCAGTCGCTATGATAATTTTTTGGTGTGATCATAAATCAGGATTGGATTTGATGATATAGTTGGAAATGCTATCTAGGTTATGGGAGTTTAATTGTAATAAAATAATCAATAATAAATTAGAATTAGATCAGATTTTTATGTGCTTTGTATTGCTCAAGAAGTAAACTGTAAAATATTGAAAAAAATAGCCCAAGTTCGTCATTATATCAGTTGTTATTAGCCTGGGTATTTTTATGCTGGTTTGGGAATCGAGGAACCGATAAACAGCAAGCGCGAATATTCTATTTTAAGAGTAAAGCTGGGTATCTTAAGTGTGCCCTAGGTAAGGTCTATTTCTTTCATGATGGCATCGGTTTTTGAAAATTTCCAACCCCTAGCTGCGATCGCTACCACTCCTACTGGGGCTCAAATCCTGCAACCCCTCTGTCAAACTACTGGTGGAACCCTTTGGGTACCTAATTCTCTGAGCACCCTAGAACAGGTTGCTGTCTACAAGGGTTCCCTCAAAGACCACATTGCCTCCCTCTGGCCAAACCACCGTGCCTTGGTGTTTTGTTTGGCAGCTGGAGCAGTGGTGCGCTTAATTGCTCCTTTGTTAACGGATAAATCCAGTGATCCAGCGGTGGTGGTGGTTGATCAAGGGGGAGGTTTTGTAATTAGTTTGTGTAGTGGTCATCAAGGGGGAGCAGATCAACTGACACGGTTAATTGCGTCCCAACTGGACTCAACGCCTATTTTAACGGGAGCAGCAGCAGATTTAGGTCTACCTGGAGTTGATGTCTTAGGTATTCCCTTTGGCTGGTATCGGGGAGAAGGGGATTGGACTAGAGTAAGTGCTGTGGTTGCCCGTGGGGAAATAGTACAGGTAATTCAAGAGGCTGGTTCCACTCTTTGGCAAGCTCATCTTAGAGATGGACATCCTTTCTATTTCGGATTTCCAGACAATCGCGCTACAACTGAATCCGAGTCGATCTCACCCAAAGCCAGGATTTGGATTAGTGCCACCCAACAGCAATTTTCCCCAGAATCGGATTTAGCAAACGTGCAGTGGTATCCACGGGTACTGTGGTTGGGAATTGGTTGTGAGCGAGGGACATCGAAGCAGTTGATTGAAATGGCGATTCGGCAGACCTGTGAGGGTTATGGTCTATCAGAAAATGCGATCGCAGGAATTGCGACTATTGACCTGAAAGCCGATGAAGTCGGTATAGTCCAATTGTGCCAAGAGCGCCATTGGCCCTTACGCACTTTCCCAGCTGAGGTACTCCGTTCCGTAACTGTACCCAACCCATCGGATGTGGTGGCGGCAGAAGTTGGTACTCCCAGCGTTGCCGAAGCAGCAGCTCTATGTGGGGCTAGAGGGTTGAAGGTTAGCACGTTGGAGGTTAGCACGTTGGAGGTTAGCACGTTGGAGGTTAGCACGTTGGAGGTTAGCACGTTGGAGGTTGTTCGCGAAGCGTGGCCTTTTGGCCAAGGTTCTAACCTACAACCGACTAACCTTCAATCAACTAACTTACAACCGACTAACCTCCAATCGACTAACTTACAACCGACTAACCTTCAATCGACTAACTTACAACCGACTAACCTTCAACCGACTAACTTACAACCGATTAACGTTCAACCAACTAACCTACAACCAACTAACCTTCAACCGACTAACCTTGGCCAAAAGGCCACGCTTTCGGCAAAGCCGACGCTGCGCGAACGCGAACAACCTTTATTAGTTCCCAAACAAATAGTTAAATCAGCGAATCAAGTAGGAGCAGTAACTGTAGCGATCGCTCAATCCCCAGTAGAATACACTGGACGTATTGGCAAACTGTTGCTAGTTGGTATCGGTCCGGGAAATCTTGACCAAATAACCCCAGCAGCTAAAACAGCTATATCCAGCGCTGATGCTGTGATTGGTTACTCCCTATATATCAATTTAATTGCAACCTTGCGACGTCCAGGACAAATTATCGAAGCATTACCGATTACCCAAGAAACCCAACGAGCAAAACGTGCCATTGAACTGGCTGAGTGGGGATTAACGGTAGCAGTGGTTTCCTCTGGTGACTGCGGTATCTATGGTATGGCGGGGTTAGTGTTAGAAGAATTGCGCTCTAGGGGCTGGGATGGTAAGACACCCGAGGTGCAAGTGTTTCCTGGTATTACAGCGTTACAAGCTGCTGCCTCTCGTGTGGGAGCACCCCTGATGCATGATTTTTGTGCCATTAGTTTGAGTGACCTATTGACCCCTTGGCCAGTAATCGAAAAGCGTCTAGAAGCCTCAGCCGCAGCAGATTTTGTGACTGCGTTGTACAATCCGCGATCGCGTAATCGCACTGAGCAGATTGCGATCGCACAACGGATTTTTCTCAAGCATCGTAAACCTGATACTCCTGTAGCCATTGTGGTTTCCGCCTATCGAGAGGATGAAAAAATCACTCTCACAACTCTTGACAAAATGCTGGAAATACCCATTGATATGCTGACTATGGTGCTGATTGGTAATCAAAGCACTGATATTCATCAGGATTGGATGATTACACCAAGGGGATATCGGATTGAAGGTTGAAGGTTTAAGGTTGTTCGCGTAGCGTGGCCAAAGGCCAAGGTTATTTGGTTGAAGGTTTAAGGTTATTTGGTTGAAAGCAGATTTGGCAAGTTAAATCAGAGAAACAACTCAAACACCTGACGACAGAAATGTTTTAGCTTCTCCCCCACTTCAGCTGATGGCTGACAACTACCGATAATTTGCCAACGCTCCACTGTGGAGAGTCGCCAAGCTTCTCCTTGATGGTTAAAGGCGGTCGCTTCCAAACCAATCAACCGATGAGATTGATCCAAGTGGTCTTTATGAAACCGAATCTGTAACAAAATACTTCGACTTTGGAAGCGTCTACTCCAGCCAGGGAAGTGAAAGCCAATGTCAATAGAGTTAGGATCCACCAGTTCTCGGGTTTCCGGGTCATTTGTCCAAGGCTTGAGGTCAGCCTTGGCATCAGGGAATTCAGACTTAAACAAATTCACAACAGCCGCAATTTTGGTGGTGACTTCTAAGCCGATTGCTTGTTCAGCTGCGTTCACGCCTAATCTCCTATGGTTAACTGCTAGTAACGTAATTTGTATCTTTTTATTACAACCTAATACAAATCTACCCAATTATTTATAAAAATTTATACTTTTGTAGTATAAGTTAAATATTTAATCAAAACTAGAACCAGGTCTTCTGACATGGGGGCATTTCCTATAACTGCCCCGCTTCTCCTACTTCCGTTCCGCTTTAGATAAATCATCCTCCTAAGTTGCCTAAATTACCACTCAGCGGTAAGCTCATATAGCAATCCCAGCTGAAAAGTGGACAGTAACAGTTCTTACTCAAAACTCAGCACTCAGGACTGACGAACTATTTTCAATGGAAGTATTGTTCACAAGTCGATCAGGATTGCCACACGACAAGCAACAGCGTAAAGGCAAAACAACCGTGTCAATCAGTGAACAATCTATAGAAGTCGGGTCTTGGGAATGGTTCTATCGGGAAGCTAAACCAGTTGGGGATAGTAGAGGAGTGCCAGTAATACTTCTTCATGGCTTACCATCCCAGAGTTTTTGCTGGTGTGAGATCATGCCAGATTTAGCTAAAGTAGGCTACGATGCGATCGCACCAGATTGGCTCGGTTCTGGATTATCCGCAAAACCGGACCGGCTTGACTTTCCCTACACACCAGATGCTTTCATTGAAGCCTTAGGCGATTTCCTTAAACACCTCGAAATCGAAAGGTTTTCCTTAGTTGTCCAAGGGTTTCTCGCCTCAGTGGGACTTCAATATGCCTTGCGTCACTCAGACCAGATTGAGCGTCTAGTGATTCTAAATACACCTGTCTCCTCGGCTGCCAAGTTACCCAGCAAAATGCAGCAATGGGGATGGCCATTCATCGGAGATATGTTAACCCAAGACCCCTTGTTAGTTGACCGAACTCTGGAAGGGGGGTCGCGCTATCGCATTGAAGACAACTATTTAGATCTCTATCGCAAGCCCTTTCTGAAAAGTTCCGATCCTGGACGTTCTCTGGTAGCGACTATCAAGAATATCCAGATGAACAAGTGTATGGCAGAAATTGAATCAGGTTTCCGCAACTGGGACAAGCCAACCTTAATTGTTTGGGGACTCAAAGACCCTTGGCTTCCGGTTGAACAAGCTGAGCA
Organism: Moorena sp. SIO4A5; assembly: GCF_010672005.1. Lineage (NCBI taxonomy): Bacteria > Bacillati > Cyanobacteriota > Cyanophyceae > Coleofasciculales > Coleofasciculaceae > Moorena > Moorena sp. SIO4A5. Next base: position 11,205 of record NZ_JAAHHZ010000054.1, read on the forward strand.
ATTTGCTAATCAGCTTAAGAATAGGGAATTAGTGAAGCTGGAGGAAGCTGGACATTACCCTCAGGAGCATTGGTCGAAGGAAATTAGTGAAATCCTGGTGCCGTTTCTACGACGGAAAGCTTGAATTGTTTAGTATCCGTGCCAATTAAAGGATGTTGCGATCAGCAGCAAATTCTAGGCAAGCTTTAATGTCTGTTTTGCTCAATTCTGGAAAGTCATCGACAATTTCGGCGTGAGACATACCAGCTGCTAGCCAGCCTAAAACGTCATCAACTGTTATGCGCATCTGTCGAATAAAAGGTTTACCACCTCGCTTATCCGCTTCGATGGTAATAATATTGCGATCGCTCATTTTGCCAATAGGTTCGGTCTTATTAGTCTCATTCTATAGCATACTAATACTGGGCTGCAACGGAAAAAAGCATTAACAACTATAGTGCTGCATCGCTACTCCCTGCTGCAAACCTCCCTGCTCCCATTAACCTACTCCTAGCGGTGCGACCCTAGGGCGATTTACTCGCCCTAGGAGGGGCGCACCGTAGATGACTTCGCAGCTAACTCCACAACAGAGCAAACCGAACCAAATACCTCACTTAAGTCATTAATAGTTACCCTAGAATAATTCTTGGTAAAATGTTTTCCATCCAGCTTTCCAAACTGCCACAACTCAGCATCAGTAACTATTCCATATACCACCAGACTCTCAGTTTTATTTAACTTTTGTGCAGCTACTAATTCTGCCAAACATTGCCCCCAACCTTTCATGAAATCGTTTTGTTTTGCCTCTACAATCAAAATCAGCGGATACTCTATTACGTTTTTACCCAGTTCTGAACGTTTACCAAAAATATAATCTGGTGTTCCCGTTAAAATACTATCTGCATAAATCGATTTATGGCTCCAGATTGAATATTGTTCAACAAACTTTTTACATGCTTCACGTAAAATCGGGTAGATAACGTTTTCACAGCGGGCAGCCTCGGATGAGAAAATATCAAAGTTTTGCCTGCTAAACTCGTAATCTTGAATAAATTGCTCTGGTGGCGAGACAGAAGAAATGGGAAGAAAGTCTTCTTCGGTATAGTTGATTCGATATGCCTTCTGTACTTCGTCAGCAGATTTAAAATCTGTAAATGCCATGATATATAGCAGTTCTCAATTCGGTAAGGTACTTAGGCCCTTAGATTAGGGAGTAGGGAGTAGGGAGTAGGGAGTAGGGAACAGCGGATATGGGAATAGTAAAAAAGATATCCAAGGATTATTTACTATTATAAATCAGATTTGCTTTTATGATAGCTTGGTAAAAGCTATAGTTATAGCAATCCTAAATCAATTGTGATAATTTTTGATGCAATATTCCCTACTCCGGTGATCCGCTGTTCCGGTGATCCGCTGTTCCGGTGATCCGTTGTTCCCTTTGCTATAGAAACTTTTTAATATTATATCTGTACAGCTCATCTACAAGCTTGAGAAAGGCAAACAGCTTTCAGCAGCGTCTACCTAAGCAGATCGTGAATTGATTAGTATTTCGCCAACCAAGATCTTGCTGAAAGTAGTGCTTGGGTCGGTAAGCTTTGACACAATCAGTGGTCAAGCTGCCATATTGAGTATTAAACTTTGCGTTTGATGTGACCAATATTAGGTTATAGTACTTGACCAAAAATTTTGGGTTTAAAGCCCCGTTATTCTAGGACGGCTTTTAAGTAAAGTGTGATAGAATAAACATGTAGCCTAGTACAGGCAGGATTCGTCGGTACTGCCAATTTAAAACAACGACGTAAAGCGATACTAGTACACGAGGAGCGCGCATACCTCGCCAAAACGCATGGATCTTAACAGATACCGAAACCCCAGTAAAATAACCTTTTAAAACTAAACGTACCGTGGGGCACACGGGAACGGGGGAGACCCAACGCTTAGGGAGATAAGCCCACGCTCGTTTAGTTAAATTAGGCTCGATATGCGCGTTTTTAAACGGCTATTTGGCTTAAGTACTGCCTTTGACGGATAACTAATTTTAAGGCGTGTCGTAGAACTAAGAATCCCCGCTCATAAGCGGGCGGGGAGTGTCAAGAACCTTAAATAGTTTTCCCGATCGGTTGGCTAGCGAACAAACAATGATGATGAGAAGTTATCGGTCTATTCTGACTGTGATTCTGGCAATGGTGATGACCTTTTTGGTCAGCTGTGGTAGCCCAAGTGCAACCACAGCTCCTACCTACACCCCTGAAAAAATTGCCCAAATCCAGACAAGTGCTACTAGAGTGCTTGAGCTTCGCGAGAAAATGCCAGTTCTCGAAGCCAACATTCAAGACGAAAACTGGGTAGATATTAGTTCATTTATCCATGGTCCGTTAGGAGATCTAGGGCGCAGCAGTAACTATCTGGCTGGTCAACTTCTTCCCAAAGACCAGAAAGCTGCCAAGCAAGCGGCTGAAGTATTGTTGAAATCTTTGGTGAAAATTGACAAAGCTTCTGTAGAGCGCAACTCCGAGCTAGCACTCAAAAACTACGCAGCAGCGCTGAAAAACTTTGATGACTTTTTGGAATTAATTCCCACTAGTTAAAAAGTTATGAAGTATGAAGTGTGAAGTGTGAAGTGTGAAGTGTGAAGTGTAAAGTGTAAAGGGTAAAGTGTGAAGTGTAAAGTGTAAAGTGTAAAGGGTAAAGTGTGAAGTGTAAAGGTGGAATAAAAACCTTATCCATAAGCATAATTCATAATTAACACTTCTGAAATAACACTTCACACTTCATAATTCATAATTCATAATTCAAACTTTAAACTTTAAACTTCATAAAATTGTGAGTAAAGTCGCTATTATTGGATGCGGTATCGTTGGAGCAGCGATCGCATATGAACTTAGTCGGGTAAATGGGCTAAGTATCACTGTCCTCGACCAGCATCTGCCAGCACAAGGCTCTACTGGTGCTGCTTTAGGGGTACTCATGGGTGCCATTAGTAAGAAAGTCAAGGGTAGGGCGTGGCAGCTGCGCCAAGCCAGTATCCAGCGCTATCAGAGCCTGATTCCTGAATTAGAGGCACTCACGGGATACCAGATTCCAGTTAATCGCAACGGTATCTTGAAGCTGTGTTTGCCTGGAGAGGACTTGGCGTCTTGGGAAAAACTAGTACAAACTCGCCTCTCCCAAGGTTGGCAATTAGAAATTTGGGATGTTCCCCAAGTTAAGCACCGTTGTCCTCAGCTAAGTCAAGATAAATTTATTGCTGGAATCTATTCTCCCCAAGACCTACAAATTGATCCAACTATCCTAACTCAAGTATTAGTGGCTGGTGCTGAGGCCAATGGGGTTAGGTTTAATTTTGGAATCACAGTTAGAGGGTTTGAATCCATAGGTTCCGAGCTCAACAATTCTCTCAATTGCTCCCAAATCTATACGGATGCTGGAACCCTAGAGATAGATTGGCTAGTAGTGGCTGCTGGGTTAGGTTCATCTGGGTTGATTAAGATGCTCCAACCACAAGACTTGCAAGTTAGTCAAGCTCTACCTGTGAGTATAAAACCAGTACTGGGACAAGCATTAAAATTGCGGCTGCCCCAGCCCATGGGAGATGAAGATTTTCAGCCAGTGATTACTCGTGATGATGTTCATATTTTGCCAGTAGGTAAGCAAGACTACTGGGTGGGCGCAACGGTTGAGTTTCCCGATGATGCAGGTCATGTGGAAGCACAACCAGCCTTACTGGAGGTGGTCAGACAGAATGCGATCGCATATTGCCCTCCTCTAGCCACAGCAGAGATTATCCACACATGGTACGGGTTACGCCCTCGTCCAGAAGGACGACCTGCCCCTGTTATTGATCAACTGCCTGGTTACAATAATGTTTGGCTAGCAACAGGTCATTATCGCAATGGTGTACTCCTTGCTCCGGCTACAGCACAACTAATTCGGGAACAAATTATTGGATCAGGAAAATAGCTAGAGGTGCGACCCGTGGCGAATTTAATAATTAGATGCGGAAAGCGCACCTATGGTTTTTGTTGAGAGTTAATCTTGACATTTCACAGTTAACCGTCAATCGTCAAAAAACACCGATCAATTAAAATATATAGGTTAAATGTTCATTAACTGATCTTTGTAGGAGGCGCGGCGCAACCTCTCAGGTTTAACCCCAATGGGGTGTCAGGGGAGTATCCAGCCGTGAATTTTTGATGAAATCTCGATGGTTAATCACGAGTTTGCTGATGGTGCTGATGAGCTGTGGCGAGTCGCCTACTCCACCACCTAAGACAACAACAAGTTCCCAACCGATGCCAAGCCCGCCTAATTTAGAGGACACATCTAAATCTGGCAGTTCAAAGTCCACAGCCAAACTGTCTCCTCCGGCATCAGATGCCTTTACTATCTCTGCTAAAGGAATTGGACCGGCTAAGTTGGGAATGACTTTGGGACAGCTAAAACAATCCCTAGGGGATAAAGCAAAATTTGAGGTGAAGTCACCGTTTATTGTCGGTTTCGATGCGATCGCAGTTATCCAATCAGGACAACCCCAATACTATATTCTTTACCCTGCGGGGACACCTATGGGGAATTCAAGCGTAATCGAAGCGTTATTCACCACAAATTCTAACTATCGTACCAGCAAAGGTGTTGGTCCTGGCACATCCGTCAAACTAGCTGAGCAAGCCTACGGTGACGCTACCTTGTCCTTTAACTATGCCAGCGAGTCTAGGGAATACGTCAATTTTGCCAACCTATCACAAGATATAGCCTTTCGCATGGGAGTAGCCGCCAATGATACTAATAATCAGTTTTCTGGCCTTTATGCCTCACCCTTGAAAGAATATAACCAAACCCAGAACTATCGCGACTCAGCGACAATTAAATCTCTAGAAGTCTATTGCCGAGATAAATGTCCTTCACCCTAAATACTCATTTACGTGAGCTTATCATTTAAATGCATGAGAGCTCATTTAATCAACAAGCGTTTGAAATTGCTCTGGAAGCAGTAAGGGAAAAGTTGCCCCTCAACTCCCCAGGCATGGGGAAATTCTCACCAATTCCCCTACAGGTATTTGACACTCTCCCATCCACCAACCAAACCCTTTGGGAATTGCTCAACCAAGGTGCAACAGTTCCCTCGATGGTTATTGCTGGGCAACAGACAGCAGGGCGGGGACAGTGGGGACGACAATGGCAATCTCCAAAAGGTGGACTCTACTTATCCTTAGCTTTAGCTCCCAAGTTACAGGCATTGGACAGCGCCCAGCTAACCATGTGTAGTGCTTGGGGAATTGCTACAGCCTTGAGAGCTTACGCTATGCCAGTGTCTCTGAAGTGGCCCAATGACCTACTGCTTAAGGGACGCAAACTTGGAGGTATTCTAACACAAACCCGTGTGCAACAGGGTCAAATTACCAAAGCAGTCGTGGGTGTCGGAATCAACTGGAGCAATGAGGTGCCGGAATCTGGCATCAATTTGTGCTCATTTTGGCAACCCGAGCCCTCTCCCACTGTGACTTCTATAGAAATGCTGGCTGCCATTGTTTTACAAGGACTACTGTCCGGATATCAACTCTGGTCAGAGGAAGGAATGAATAGTTTGCTACCACGATATCTAGCGCTATTCAATTATCAAGGAAGCCAAGTCATGGTAGAAGGAAATCCAGGCATCATAACAGGGGTAACCCCTAGGGGCGAACTGCGAGTGCATCTACACGATACTCCGACCCCAAAAGAAATTTTGCTCAAGCCCGGTACAATCAGTCTTGGCTATCGTAGTTGTTGAGAACTATTACGGTTAAGGGTCAAATGTTAAGCATCAACTAATCAACAAAACAGGAATTATGGCGTTGCTTAATAATGGAATGATTTTAAGAGTTTTGTGGAATGGGCATCTTGCCCGTTCCTGGCGGTGCGACCCGTGGCGAATTTAATTCGCCAACGGTCGCACCTGTGGAATGGGCATCTGGCCGTGGCATGGGCATCTGGCCGTGGAATGGGCATCTGGCCGTGGCATGGGCATCTGGCCGTGGAATGGGCATCTGGCCGTGGCATGGGCATCTGGCCCGTTACAATTTTCGGGCGGGCAGGATGCCCACTCTACTCCTATTCATTCGAAGACTGACGCAAGGCCGGAATTATGGCTGATAGCTAACAAGCGCGAGTATAACTGTGTAGTAATTATTTTTAGTGAGTCGTAAATGACCAAAGAAAACTCCCCTGGTAGCACCCTGTATAGCATTTTCTACCGATGCCCAAAACTCATCCATGGACTGAGTGTGATGAGTAGTATTGGTGTCCTCAGCAGCGGTATGGTTGTGGCAAAAACTCAGTCACCCATAGAAGCTGTATCAGTCAACACCACTACCAAATCTATAACGGAAGCAGCATTTGATCCAACTCTTATTGCTGCTTTGCCTAAACCTACACCCCCAAGCTCCTTTCCGGTGCCAGCTGTGCCAGTGGCAAAACCAGCTCCAGCAAAAGCTGCTGTCATACCAGTAGCAGCAACCAAGGTCACTAAACCCATTGCCCCACGAGCACCAAAAGCTGCCCGGAAATCAGTAGCTCCCTCCGTGGCTATCAAGGTCAAGAAACCGATTGCTCCACCAGCTAGGAAATCTGTCCGGACAAAAGCGATCGCAGTCAAACCAGTACAGCGTAGAACCCAATTCTCTGTACCAGCTAAAGCCACTGTCGCCAAGCCACCAAAAGTCAAGCTCAATCCAGTAGCATTACAGCCTAGTGTTCCAAAAACCGCTGCTAAAAATAGCTATATTGACCGCACAAACTACAATGTTGGTGCCACTAAACGGTACACTCCCCCCTCGGCAGTTGTCTTAACTGAACGGTCAAGGGGTTGTCGCACCGTAGCCAGAAATGGGCAACTCAGGGGGAATTGTGGTGTTGCCCCGAGGCGTCAACCAATTGCTATCACTGGAGGTAGACGGAACGGTAGAGTAACTCAATTACCCAGACCACGAGTAATTGGTACTCAAACTGCTAGATATAATCCCGTTCGACCAGTCAGATATAATTCAGTTCAACCGGTCAGATTTAATCGGGTCAAACCTGCCAAAACTCGTCCAGCTAAATGGGTTCCTCGTGGGATTAGCGTTGCTCGGAGGAATCGGTCTGTAAGGAAACTTCCTACAGCCTTAGCCTACTACAATCTCACCCAACGACCCTCAGGATTGGCCAATTTCAGGCAATCCAGCTTTGTGTTCCCCGTAACCATTCCTTCTGCCATTAGCTCCCTATTCGGCTGGCGGATTCATCCGATTTCCGGTAATCGCCGTTTCCACGCTGGTACAGATATAGCAGCACCCCTAGGTACTCCAGTTGTTGCTGCCGCTGATGGTGAAGTAGTAACAGCTGACTTCTTAGGTGGCTACGGTTTGACCGTTATGGTGCGCCATGAGGAAGGTACCCAAGAAAGCCGCTACGCTCACCTATCAGAAATCTTCGTCCAACCTGGGGAATGGGTACAAAAAGGAACTGTAATTGGCCGCGTTGGCAGCACCGGTAATTCTACTGGTCCCCACCTACACTTTGAATGGCGGCATGCCACTCCCCAAGGCTGGGTAGCAGTGGATGCTGGCTCCCATTTGAAATATTCTTTAGGTCAACTAGTCCAAGCCTTACAGGTAGCCCAAAATACCTCCTTTTCCCTACGAGGATTTTAGGCTGGTGATAGGGTTATGGGGTGATGCAGTGATGGGGTGATGGGGTAATGGGGACAGAGTTATATCAGCAGCACCAGTTATATCACCGTCTCAGTCCCCAGTCCCTTTTCACCCTTTACCCTTTACCCTTTGCATCCAACCATGCAAGCCTTCACTCAGACAAACTCTCCAACCGAGCTTCCACCATCATTCGCACCACATCCGGCATTTTGTATTGGGCTTGCCAGCCTAACTTATCCCTTGCCTTAGCTGGGTTAGATTTCCCTAAAGCCAAATCAGTTGGTCGGAACAAGCTGCTATCGGTCACCACATGGTCTTGCCAGTCCAAGTCAACTGTAGCAAACGCCGTTGCCACGAAATCTTCTAATTTATAACTCTCCCCTGTCGCTATTACATAATCATCTGGCTGGTCTTGCTGTAGCATTAAATACATTCCTTCAACATATTCAGGAGCCCAACCCCAGTCACGCTTAATTGCCATATTGCCCAAACGAAGCTTCTCTTGACTACCGTTAGCAATCCGACAAGCAGCACTAACAATTTTTTGGGTCACAAATCGTTCTGGTCGTAGGGGAGACTCATGATTAAATAAAATACCAGAGCAGGCAAATAACCCATAGGCTTCACGGTAGTTAGCTACTTCCCAAAACGCTGCTGCTTTAGCAACACCATAGGGACTTCTGGGACGAAAGGGAGTCTGTTCATCAGCTGCTTGTTCTCCTGTATCCCCAAAGCACTCACTAGAACCAGCGTTATAGAGTTTAATGGGAGCACCAGTAAAGCGAATTGCCTCTAGTAAATTAATCGTGCCAGTCGCTATGCTTTCTAGGGTTTCTACCGGTTGTCCAAAAGACAAACCCACTGAGCTTTGCCCCGCCAAGTTGTAGACTTCATAGGGTTGGAATTTTGTCAGCACTTGCAAGACACTGCGAAAATCCGTGAGTGTCATTGATTCCAACTTAACTTGGTCTCGGATACCCAAATACACCAAGTTACTAAAGGAGGACATTTGAGCATCCCGTGACGTGCCACAGACAGTATAGCCTTTGTCTAAGAGCAATTTCGCTAAATAGGCTCCATCTTGACCAGATACTCCACAAACCAGTGCCTTTTTCATTAACTTTTCTCAGGAAATAAACGATTCATGTCATGATAATATTAACTATCCATGTTAGATATCACGAATCGAATTGTACACTATAATAAAGAACAAGAATGCTAATTGATAGCCCTGAGCGACAGTCTTTTAAATTCAGGTAATCATCCTAGATTGTCGTTAAAGTATGGCTAATGCTAATTCATTGACAGCGGTTTGCAATTCAGTCAGGTACAAATTCTTGGGTTTTAGGGAGCAGGGAGCAGGGAGCAGGGAGCAGGGAGCAGGGAGCAGGGAAGAGGGAAGAAGGAGAAAATCCTGTGTACTTGATAGTTATGCAAACCTCCGTATGGATAAATAGGGATAGATATAAATAGGGAGATTATGAGTGAAAGATTAAGGTTAGTGTTGGCAATATCTAAACGCGAGGCCAGCTCTAAATATAGATAGGATTTAGTTGATTACCTAGGTAAATAAAACTATTATAGCATAACTTATAATTATTATTTTAATAATAACTCTTGTTGAAAAAATATTTTCTTGATGCTGTTTTAATCAAGTATTAGTACCTGTTACCTGTTCACGACAACTGCAGCTAAATCTATTGTGTTATTAAATAACTTTTGTTCTATTTTAAATCGTCAAAAAAAAAATAAGACCCCCTTCTGTCTTGATGAATAGCAAACTACTAGTCAAGTATAACCTGCTGACTTAGAGTTGGCAAAGGGTAACAGATTGGTGTCAGTGCTATTATGTGGGTATTAAGAATTAAGTATGACTAATAACTTATAGCAGCAGTTGCTCAGATAGGGAACTTTCCAGCTACGAGTATCCTCTAAGTAGAACAAACCGATAACGGCTCTTTAACAATGTTGCTCTACCAGGCTAATCTATGTGTTCACCAATTGTCAGTTGTCAATTGTTATCAAATCCCAACCACAATCAGAGACGTCATAGTAGTGAGTGCGCTTTACCTATAGCTTGCCGATGAAGGGATGAAACCCTAGACCAGATCAAGCTCACCAATAACCAATAACCAATTACAAATGACAGGCCAAAGAAAGCGTCAACGAAGCCTAAACAACCCTAAACACATTGGTGAGGTGGCTTGAGTCACAACATATTCCGGATTTTCTGCACAATTTAGTGTGTCTTTATCTAGCAAGAGTCAATATGTTTATGATCAATACAGTTAACCTAGGGAAAAAAAGACCCCAAGAGATATTAAGCGAAATTGCTAAGAATCACAGTATTACACCACGATTGACTAGACCAGTTGTGGGTGTAAGCTTACTGGTGGTTTCCGCTATTACCCTACCTACACCTACCCTAGCTCAAATTCCTTCAATCAAGGTACCAGCTTCAACATCCCCGAGCCAGGTACCAGCTCCACCATCCCCGAGCGAGGCACCAGCTCCACCATCCATTGCTGACTTCATTAAGGTGAATCAGAGTAACACGGTATCAGCAGCCACACCCCCTGTGCGTAACTCTTTACCACCAGACAGAGCTTATACCCTTGATGCTGGAGATGTTCTTACCCTGAATATCTTTGATGTTGATGAATACAGTGGTCAGTATCAAGTACTGGTGAACGGTTCCCTTAACTTACCCTTGATTGGTAGTGTATTTGTAAGGGGAAAAACTCTCGATCAAGCTAGCGAACTCGTCACCAGTGCCTTTTCAGTTTACATCAAACGCCCAGTAGTTTCCTTGAGTCTGGTGAAACCCCGTCCTTTAAAAATTTCCGTGGCTGGGGAAGTGAGTCGCCCTGGAGCCTACACCATGGGTCTGAATGAAGGACAGCAATTTCCCTCCCTGACTCAAGCGATTAATTTGGCTGGGGGGGCTACCCTAACAGCAGACGTTAAGCAAGTAGAACTTCGGCGTCTTGAAGGCTCTGGGCAGCGCAATACTTATTATATCAATCTCCAGCAATTGATTAATAGAAGTGATATCAGGCAGGATGTTACCTTGCGGGATGGGGATGAAATCTTGCTCCGAACTACTACTGCTATCAACCCAGAGCAAACCCGTCTATTGTCCAATGCCAGTTTTGCAGCTAATGCCAGCCGTCCGATTCAAGTGGCTGTGGTAGGGGAAGTGGTTAACCCAGGAGCTTATGTGGTCAAGGGAGAAACTCTGGGTAATAATAACATTAACATCGGTAGTGCTGATATCCGTAGCACCAATGCACCACCAACTGTAACTCAAGCGATCGCGATCGCTGGAGGCATTACCCAAGACGCTAATGTTCGCCAGGTTAAAGTGCGACGTTTGACCCAAGGGGGTACACAACAAGAAATTGCCTTGGATTTTTGGCAATTGTTGCGACAGGGTGACCTAACTCAGGATATCCTCTTAAAGGAGGGAGATACAATTCTTGTCACCAAAGCTGACGAAATTGCTCCAGAGGTAGCATTGGCATTAGCAGATTCCAACCTTTCTGCTGCTGCTATCCCGGTCAATGTGGTTGGTCAAGTTAAACAACCTGGTAATATCGAAGTCAAGCCCAATGCTCCTTTGAATGAAGCCTTGCTTGCCGCTGGGGGATTTGATGACGTTCGTGCTGAAAAGGGTTCTGTTGAATTAGTTCGCCTGAATCGCAATGGCACAGTTGAAAAAAGAGAAATTGAAATCGATTTTACGGCTCCAGTTAACGAGGAAACTAATCCGACCTTGCAGCCTAATGATGTGATTATTGTTAAACGGGATGGTGCAGCAACAACTGCGGACAATGTCGAAAGGATTTCGAGACCTGCTAGTGGTATTTTCTCCCTAATTGAATTACCAATTAGATTATTTAATCTTCTATTCTAGTTTAGCTGTCAGCGATCAGTATTAAGCATTCAGCAAATAAGCTGAATGCTTAGTGCTTACCAATTTTAATACTGAGTTTAGAGATAAGTCTGATGAAATGGAGAGTCATTCTTGAGCCTGATCTAGATAACGGAGACTGGGCAGCTTGGTGCCCCGAACTTCCTGGTTGTACTTCCTGTGGTGAAACTCAAGTAGAAGCAATAGAAAATATTCGTGAGGCTATTCAGCTCTACCTTGAACCTGCACCCCTTGAGCTGCATGAAGGTTCTGTGACTTGCGAGGTTACTATTTAATGGGCGATCGGATTCGCCGGATGAATGCTAGACAAGTTGAGGCTATCCTTGCTCGGTACGGTTTCGATCTGATTAGCCAGAAGGGTAGCCACCGGAAGTGGCGCAACTCTCAACAAAACCTTCAAGTTATTGTTCCGTATCACAAAGGACGAGACTTACCGATTGGAACACTGAGGAATATATTTGTGAGTGCAGATATTCCTGAATCAGAGTGGAAAGGCTAGGAAGGCTCTCCCCCTTCCACTCCAGTAAGTTTATAGCTGCCGCCAGTTTTCGGTCTGTAAACCAGGCACTCGATCAAATTCCCGCTGGTTTGCAGTAACCATAACAAGATTATACTGAAGTGCAGTAGCCGCTATCAACACATCGTAAGCACCGATCGGCTGTCCTTGAGATTTGAGGATGGCACGGATTTGAGCCGCTTGTTGAGCTTCGGTGGTGTTGAAAGGAAGAATCCTCACAGAAGCAATAAAGCTGGCGATGATCGGTTCAACTTTCTGGGCGTGTTGAGGATTGAGTGCCAAGCCATAGCGTAACTCCATGACTGTAATAGCAGAAACAGCAATGTCCCTAGGTGGCGTTTGCTTGAGTCTAACTTGAGTGCCAGCTTCACCTTTAATAAAGTCGCTGATCACGCAAGTATCGAGAAGGTATCGCATCAGAATAATTCCGGTTCACGAGGTGGCAGGAGTTGATCACGATAGGACTCGAAAGCCGGGAAATCAGGAATTCCTTCATAAGACAGGACGACATCCGACCACTGGGAAATAGAGCTAGGTGCTGTTTGGATTAGCTGGCGTAACGCTTGGAGAACAAGGGTTTGGATCCCGACATTTGATTCAACCGCTTGGCGGATGAGGTCTTGTTCGAGATCTGGGGGTAGGTCGATTGTAATTTGCATAGGTCAGATTCTTTGTATTAAAGTGTTGAATTTTTATTGAAGTTGATGAGCTTGCGCTCTATTCAGAACTGGTTTTAGGGAGGAATCGAGCCATGTTGGATTATCTGTGCTGATCTCGTATAGCCAGTAACCGCTCACGTATCCAGTAGACATTTCAAAATAAGATGCGAATAGCGCTGGTTGTTTTGGGGAATCAGCTAATGGATGTGGATTGAAATCGGTTTGGAGAAGCTGCTATAAATCTTCTCATTTCTGTCGCCCCTTCTTTTGGGAGCTAGTTAGCTAATAACACTCGCTAACTAGCTCCCCTTTTTGTCCAAAGTCCAATATAATTGCTCTGTTACCCATTGAAAATGATTACTTAAATGCTTAGCATTCCCACCAACCGCACTCAGCCTCGGGTTCCCCAACTGAGAACATCCTTGCCTGGACCCCGTGCCCGGGCGCTTATCGAACGCGATCGCGTCGTGAGTTCCCCCTCCTATACTCGCAGCTACCCGTTAGCAGCTGCCAGAGGTGAGGGCTGTATGGTCGAAGATGTGGACGGCAATGTTTTTCTAGACTTTACTGCAGGAATTGCGGTAACTGCAACTGGTCATGCTCATCCTCAAGTGGTTCAGGCAATACAGAACCAAGCAGCTAATCTCCTACATATATCGGGAACTGATTTTTATTATGAACCGATGGTGAAACTAGCGGAAAATCTAGCTGTACGTGCCCCTTTTCCAGAGTCAGGAGATGGTCGTGCCCGTGTTTGTTTCACCAACTCTGGAGCAGAATCAATCGAAGGTGCTATCAAACTAGCCCGCTACTATACAAAGCGATCGCGAATAGTTTCCTTCCAGGGTGGATTTCACGGGCGCACCTATGGGGCGATGTCTCTAACAGGTTCCAAAATCGTGCAGCGTCAAGGATTTGGACCGTTGCTTCCCGGTGTTACACACATTCCCTATGGAACCCATGCCAGTCTTGATTATCTAGAAGAAAAACTCTTCTCAAGTGTATTGCCACCAGAGGAGGTCGCTGCGATCGTTCTCGAACCAATTCAAGGGGAAGGCGGCTATATTGTACCGTCCGATGGCTTCTTGGAGCGGATTCGCCAGATTTGCTCTCGCCACGGTATCCTGATGATTGTAGATGAGATTCAGTCGGGAATGGGGCGGACTGGGAAACTTTTTGCCATTGAACACTGGGGTATGATGCCTGACATTATTACCCTGGCTAAAGGCATTGCCAGCGGTCTACCTCTGGGTGCTATCCTGTCTAGACCGGAACTAATGACCTGGCCTCCTGGCTCCCATGCTGCAACCTTTGGGGGCAATCCAGTAGCTTGTGCTGCTGCCAATGTCACCTTGGAACTATTACAAGCAGAACTGATCGATAATGCTCACCAGATGGGAGAGGTATTGCAGGCAGGTCTAACTGAACTGGCACAGCGATTTGACCAGGTTTCCTTGCCACGGGGGAAGGGTTTAATGATGGCAATCGATCTAATCGATGCCGATGGAAATCTCGACCCAGACCTACGAAATCGCATTGTGGATGGGGCTTTCTATAAGGGTTTATTGCTAGTCGGTTGCGGTAAAGCAGCAATTCGGTTTTGCCCACCCCTGATCATCAATAGCGATCAGATTCAGGTTGCTTTAGAGATCCTCACTGAGTTGTTTGAGGGAAAATAAAAAAAGTCAATATATAGCAATTCTCAAATAGGTGAGGTACACAAGTTTGGTATTTTAGGGAACAGGGAAAAAATAGGTGTGCGTGCCTTATTAATGTGCGTGCCTTATTAATATGAGAACTGCTAAGCTGTTCAGCATTTAGATTGGGATACCTAAATTGTTCAAAGGGAACAGCGGATATGGGAATAGGGAACAGATAAAAAGCAATTTAAATGCGCATCAGCTTATAACTAATAAATGTAATGTTAATAAGGGAACAAATATGGATCTTCCGTACTTGTTATGATAACTAGACTTCCCGGCAGTTGTCGGGAACAGGGAACAGGGAATAGGGAATAGTGGACAATAATTGACGCAAACACTATCATAAAAATACTTTTGCAAGAGGTCTAATAAACACTTTGGCAAAGGGAATTCGGAGCAGGGAGCAGGGAGTAGTGGGAAGAGGCCGTATTCAGGAAATTTTGTTTGTTAGTTATACCAAGGGAAGTATGGTTTAGGACATAGTCTTTTGCTGGAAAGGGAGCAGGGAGTAGGGAGCAGGGAGGAAAAGATGTCTTAAACTTTACTTCGACTGCTATAAATAGCATCATTTCACTTGTACAGTAAGCTTTCTGAGTGTTTTAACTGGAAATTTAGCATAAAAGGTACTGAATAACCAACTTTTATGAATTAAGAACCTTAACCGACTTGCATTATTTTACTATCAGTCATAGTTGTTATCGCTGTATTTGATCTGGCTTAACATAAATTGAGCCTGCAAATTAATGACTTCTCGATACGTTTCTACTGATTTCCTGTCCCAAAGATTGTGCCCTGCATCAAGTATGTGCAACTGATTTTTTTCGTCATTTTCTGCAAATGCCTTCAGTGCATGGGCATACTGGGGAAATAAGTTGAAGGGATCACCCAAGCTAACCAAAGTTAGGATTGGAGATAGGGATGGTCTAGATGGATAGTCAAAGTCAGGTGTGAAAGTCTTGTAAGCTTCCCAGCTACGCTCGTGTAGGGTCACACCTGGGGCATGGAGAAGGTCAGCCAGAACTTTAGCTTTATCCTCCAAATATTGAACAGTAAACTGAAACAGTTCTGGGTCGGGATGGGGCGGATTGACAGCAATTGCCCCGGCTAGATCATCATAATGCTGGGCATAAAGTATGGCAGCTATACCGCCTTGGCTGCGTCCAGCAATAAAAACTGGGCGGTCAGGATAGAGGCGTGATAACACAAGATGGACGTGGCGAATCACGGTTATAAGGCCCTGTTCGCTGGCAAACTCAAAGGGGGCATTTGAACCCATACCATTGAGGGGCAGGTCAGTTGGAAAAGAGGCTACACGGAACGTCTCACCATCAGGCAGTAATTCAGTTAATAAACTTTGGTTGCTCTTTCGCCCACGTCCACGGTTCTTGCTTTTTCGCCCATGAAAGGTTCCTGCAATATCACATAGTGTCTCGGCAACAGAAAAAGTTGTTCCTGTACCCGGTAATAGAATCAGGATTGCACGATGAGTCTGATCAACTGACTTGTTGGGCTCCAAAATGCCTGTGAAAGCCATCGGTAGATATAACTTCGTGAAGGGCAGCCTTTGTTTAGCTTCGCTGGTTGCACCAACTCGATGAACCAACTCTTGGCTTTCTTGAATCACGTTCATATCCAGCAATTCACGGTGACTAATCTCACGAACCCTCGCCAGTTCCTGGTTAACTTGTTCGAGTTTTTTCAATTCTGAACTCATTTTTTATTTACGATTTAGTTGTATTTCCAATTTTGGATGCTATAAGATACATGGGGTCGTCGTAAATCGGCATAACCTTGGAATCGATAAGAGTCCATTCTGGTTGGTCGAGGACTTCCTGAAGTTGAGGCAAAAAGCTCTGACGTGCTGTGAACACTAAAATTCCTTCAGGCTCAATACTGTCTTGAAGTGTGCTCAGTTCTCCTGGTCCAGCATGGCTCTCGGCAAATACTCCTGTGGCAATGATGCCACTTGCCCTTCCCAAGTTTCTGAATCGTTCATCGCCGATCGAGCAGCAAACTAAGGAGCTATATACGCCTTTTTCAGCCGCTTTGGTTAACATAGCAGGCGATATGTCAATGCCTATCATCTGTTCAAATCCCAACCCAGCCAATGCAACACCAACTAGACCTGTTCCAGCCCCGACATCAAGGATTACACCCTGCTTGTCGTCCATATACTCTGCTAGCATAAATGCCGCTGTCATGGGAACAGGTTCCCATACTCCACCAACATCTACTTCATACTGATCTGCCCATTGATCATAGTTCTGACGTAGCTGATCAAAATTTTGACTTGAACAGATCCACTTCAACCACTCGTTTGGTTGTATCTCAGACATTTTTCTCCCACCACATCAATAGTTAGACATTTTTATAGGATGCTCATCTACTTCGATTTCCTCACCGCCTCATCCGCTCAGTTCCCTTTATCGGCTGTTGTGCCACAAGTGTCTAACTAAAGAGATGTTGGAATCGCTTGTGGAGATATTTCGAAATTTCCTGGTCAAGTGGCAATGCACATTATTATAGTTTGCTGGTGAAGGTGATCATGTTCATTTACATTTTGAAGCACACCCAACCTTTGAACTCGGTCAGTTAATCAAAAACCTAAAGTCTGTCTCAGCTCGTAGAATCAGGTCTGAATACGGTGATTACTTAGCAAAATATTACTGGAAACCTTACTTCTGAAATCATGCCTATACTTTTACTTTCGTAGGTGGGAGAGCAAACCTAGAGACTCTATTAGTTTATAGTAAAAATCAAGATGAACCAGCAAGATTAAAAAGCGTTGGCTCCTATACTAGGGATTAATCCTGTCGGATTTAATCCTAGGATAAGGAGCCATTTTGATCAAAGCTTAACTTCAATATCAACTCCAGCAGGCAAATCCAATTTCATCAGAGCATCAATAGTCTTTGAAGAAGGCTGATAAATATCAATAATCCGTTGGTGAGTACGTGTTTCAAAGTGTTCCCGAGAATCTTTATCAACGTGAGGCGATCGCAAAACACAGTAAATACGACGTCGAGTGGGTAAGGGAATCGGGCCAATAGCTGTAGCATTTGTCCGGTTTGCTGTATCCACAATCTTCTCACAGGAGGTGTCTAGCAAGCGTCGATCAAAGGCTTTTAGTCGAATCCGAATTTTCTGCTGTTGAATAGTTGCCATTTTTTTAATTTTCTAGGTTCTTTTAGGTAAAATAAACATGAATAAAGAGCAGAGAAGCTAGAACTTCCCTGCTCCTACTCTATAGTAGAGTACTGCTATTCGAGAATCTTGCTGACCACACCTGAGCCGATGGTGCGACCACCTTCACGGATAGCAAAGCGCATTCCTTGTTCAATCGCAATGGCGTTGATCAGGCTCACTGTCATTTTGATGCGATCGCCTGGCATCACCATCTCAGCTGTAGAGCCATCGTCAGCAGTAAAGGCATCAATAGTGCCAGTCACATCGGTGGTTCGTACATAGAACTGAGGGCGATAGCCCGAGAAGAAGGGAGTATGACGTCCACCTTCTTCTTTCTTGAGGACGTATACCTCAGATTCAAACTTGGTGTGAGGGGTGATTGAACCGGGCTTGGCAAGTACCATACCCCGCTCAATGTTCTCTTTTTGGATACCCCGTAGCAGTAGCCCAACATTGTCTCCAGCCATCCCTTCGTCTAGGGTCTTCTGGAACATTTCCACACCAGTTACGGTGGTGTTACGGGTCTCTTTAAGCCCGATGATTTCTACCGTCTCACCAACTTTAACCTTACCCCGCTCGATTCGACCGGTGGCAACAGTTCCCCGACCAGTGATGGAGAAGACATCTTCCACTGCCATCAGGAATGGCTTATCCACATCCCGCTCTGGTGTGGGAATGTATGAGTCTACATTCTCCATCAGTGATAGCACCACATCAGTCCACTCATTGTCACCTTTGGCAATGCTTGGATTCTCGGTCAGGGCGTTTACAGCCATTAAGGCTGACCCAGCCACAATCGGGATATTGTCCCCGTCAAAGTCGTATTCGCTCAACAGTTCCCGAATTTCGAGTTCTACTAGCTCTAGGAGTTCTTCATCATCTACTTGGTCTTTCTTATTTAAGAAAACCACGATGTTAGGCACTCCCACCTGCCGAGCTAGGAGGATATGTTCTTTAGTTTGTGGCATGGCACCGTCAGCGGCAGAAACCACCAGAATTGCCCCATCCATTTGCGCCGCACCCGTGATCATGTTTTTCACATAGTCAGCGTGGCCTGGGCAATCCACGTGGGCATAGTGGCGATTTTCGGTTTCGTACTCCACATGAGCAGTATTGATGGTAATCCCCCGTGCTTTTTCCTCAGGAGCTGCATCAATTTCCTCGTAGTTCCTCGCTTTTGCCTTCCCTTGAGCCGCCAATGTCATAGTAATAGCAGCAGTTAGGGTAGTCTTGCCGTGGTCTACGTGACCAATCGTGCCAATGTTGACGTGGGGTTTATTCCTTTCAAACTTTTCGCGTGCCATGAATTACATGTTCCTTTTTTTTGTTATGCGTTCCCTTGATTCTTAGCAATGATGGCTTCTGCCACATTGCGAGGTACTTCATCATAGGTTTTAAACTCCATAGAGAAAATACCCCGACCTTGGGTCTTAGACCGGATATCCGTAGCATAACCAAACATCTCTGCTAATGGAACTTTAGCAGTGACTTTGGCAATGCCGTCTTCAGAACCCATACCTTCAATCTGGCCACGGCGGGAGTTGAGGTCACCCATGACATCCCCAAGGAAGTCTTCCGGCACTTCCACCTCAACTTTCATCATAGGCTCTAGGAGTACTGGGGCAGCCTTCATCACAGCATTCCGCATGGCCATAGAACCAGCAATCTTAAATGCCATTTCTGAAGAGTCTACGTCGTGATAAGACCCATCTACTAGGGTAACTTTCACGTCGATCACTGGATACCCTGCTAGAATTCCCGATTCACAGGCTTCCTTCATCCCCTG
Source organism: Moorena sp. SIO4A5 (assembly GCF_010672005.1). Lineage (NCBI taxonomy): Bacteria > Bacillati > Cyanobacteriota > Cyanophyceae > Coleofasciculales > Coleofasciculaceae > Moorena > Moorena sp. SIO4A5. Next base: position 30,639 of record NZ_JAAHHZ010000054.1, read on the forward strand.
TTCAGCAGGAGAGATGTACTCTCTCGGTACAGAACCACCTACGATCTTGGAGACGAATTCAAAACCACTACCAGTATCTCCTGGTTCCAATTCAACAATAACGTGACCGTACTGACCTTTACCGCCACTTTGACGGATAAATTTACCTTCCGCCTGGACTGATTTACGAATCGTCTCTCGATAGGCTACCTGGGGAGCGCCCACATTCGCTTCTACCTTAAACTCTCGCAGCATCCGGTCTACCAGGATTTCCAAGTGCAGCTCACCCATGCCCGCAATCACGGTTTGGTTGGTTTCTGGGTCAATGCTGACCCGGAAGGTAGGGTCTTCTTCAGATAGGGCTTGGAGGGCTTTGGATAGCTTCTCCATATCCTGCTTAGTTTTTGGCTCTACTGCCACCGAGATTACTGGTTCTGGAATAAAGAGGGATTCCAAAATAATGGGAGACTGCTCGTCACAAATAGTATCCCCAGTGATAGTATGCTTTAAACCAACGGCAGCCCCCAAGTCTCCAGCCCGCAACTCCTCTACTTCAATGCGGTCATCAGCCTTCAAGACAATCAAGCGAGATATTCGTTCCTTCTTACCCTTAGTGGAATTGAGGATATAGCTCCCCTTCTTGAGTACCCCAGAGTATACCCGCAGGAAAGTTAGGCGACCATAGGGGTCTGCCATAATCTTGAATGCCAGAGCTGACATAGGAGCCTCGTCATCAGCCACCCGCTCGACGGTTTCACCCTTAGGCATAGTACCTTGAATTGGCGGAACATCAATCGGAGCTGGTAAGTAATCAATAACCGCATCCAACAGCAGCTGAACCCCTTTGTTCTTGAATGCAGAGCCACACAACATAGGAACGATTCTGCCCTCAATGGTTCCTTTGCGCAGGGCTTCACGAATTTCCTCTGCCGTGATTTCCTCTCCTTCAAGGTACTTCTCAATTAACGCCTCATCAGTTTCAGCCACCGATTCCACTAGTTTGGCACGGTATTCTTCGGCTTGCTCTTTGACTTCTTCAGGAATTTCTGTATCTTCGATGTCAGTTCCCAAGTCATTGGTGTATATCTTGGCTCGCATCCTCACCAAGTCAACAATGCCTCTAAATTCGCTTTCACTACCAATCGGGATTTGGATGGGAACAGCATTGGAGCGCAATCGGTCACGAACTTGCTCATAGACCTTGAAGAAGTTTGCTCCTGTGCGGTCCATTTTATTAACAAACGCAATTCGAGGCACCTGATAGCGGTCTGCTTGCCGCCAGACGGTTTCAGACTGAGGCTGGACACCACCTACGGAGCAAAACACAGCAATCACACCATCCAATACCCGCATGGAGCGCTCAACTTCAATGGTGAAGTCAACGTGACCGGGAGTATCGATAATATTAATCCGATGCTCTCGCCAGTTGGTGCTAATTGCAGCAGCAGTGATCGTGATTCCCCGCTCCCGCTCTTGGTCCATCCAATCAGTTACAGCTGTACCTTCATGGACTTCACCAATTTTGTGAACAATTCCGGAATAAAACAGGATTCGTTCAGTTGTTGTTGTTTTGCCCGCATCAATATGAGCTGCAATGCCGATATTGCGTGTTTTATCAAGCGGGATGGTGCGTGCCACGGTTACCTCCTTTGTCTGGTGCCACCATTTCCTCACCAGGTAGCTATCTATTTACAATTTTATACTTTTTTTAAGTTTTTTTAGGCATTTGTGGACATTATCCTATAGCTACCAGGTTCTTGTTCTAGGCTTTTTAGGATAATTAGTACCGATAGTGGGCAAAAGCTTTATTTGCCTCTGCCATTCTATGGGTTTCTTCACGCTTGCGAATAGCATTTCCGGTTTCATTGGCAGCATCCATCAGCTCATTAGCCAATTTGCTAGCCATGCTCCGACCGGAGCGACTTCTGGAGAATTTAATCAGCCAGCGTAGGGCTAGAGTAGTCCCTCGCTCAGCCTTTACTTCCATAGGAACCTGATAGGTTGCCCCACCAACCCGGCGAGCCTTGACTTCTACTAGAGGGGTCAAGTTACGCACAGCTTTTTCAAAGGTTTCTATGGGATCAGCTCCAGTTCTTTCTTCAATGATTTTCATTGCGTCATAGATAATTCGGTAGGCAAGGGATTTCTTGCCATGACGCATGAGTCTACACCCCAACATACAAATCAGGCGACTGTTATAGACTGGGTCAGGGGGGACAGGACGCTTTTTAACAACTGAGCGACGAGACATAAGTAAGCTTAAGAAAAAATCAAAAATACAGTTTACTATTAAAAATTAACCAAGGCAATCAACTACACTCCTGTGATTAATCCTAGTGTGATTAACCCTGGTGTGATTAACCCTGGTGATACAGTTAGCTTTTGACACTCCCGTCGCTAAATCGAACGCGCCCCGCGTCGGGCAAAGCCCGTAGATTATAGCGTTCGCGTAGCGGCTCCTAGGTCGCTGGGATTCTTAAGAATTTTACACTCTTAATGGCTGAGCCAAACAGCCTCTAAACCCTCCAATAAAATTATTGGGCTTACTTTTTAAATTTTTGGTTTATGCTTGATTCAGAGGCTTTTCAGCTTGCGCACAAACCGCTACTCTTTCGAGGGCATTAATTATTAATAATGCTCAAATTATCAAGGAAGCGCAACAGTTCTAGTCTCCAATTCCCAAGGGGCTGTGTGGGTCACCTGCGGGAGCACTTTATACGCCCGGTCTTCCGCTAAGTCGGTCGGCTATAACGGGAGTCCCCTTGGGGTTTAGATGGGCGTGGGTGAGAACACAGCAACTCTATTGCTGAAAGTCTCTTACTTTAGAGGAGTCAATTCTCGTGAGTTTACTTAGGGCGCTTTGTCCCATACTTAGAACGACCTTGACGCCGATCCTTAACTCCTGCCGTATCAAGGGTACCCCGAATAATGTGATATCGCACTCCAGGTAAGTCCTTAACACGACCACCTCTGATCATAACGACGGAGTGTTCTTGTAGGTTATGACCAATACCAGGAATATAGGCTGTTACTTCAAATCCTGAAGTCAGACGAACCCTTGCCACCTTTCGTAAGGCGGAGTTGGGTTTTTTGGGTGTAGTTGTGAACACCCTAGTACAAACACCACGGCGCTGGGGACATTGTTTCAGCGCTGGGGACTTAGTTTTCTTCTTAGCTTTGAAGCGCTCGCTACTAATGAGCTGCTGAATGGTGGGCATGAGTTACGGCTTAATAAACATTGGTTGATTGAACTTAATCAACTACAAACAAACCAAAGGTGATTATATCGCATTTAACACTCTGGTGTCAATCTGAATCCTTTGATGGGTCTACACGAAAGGAATTACCGCAGCCGCAGCTTTCTGAAGCTTTAGGGTTATGGAAGCGAAACCCTCCTCCCATCAGGTCTTCTGAGTAATCTAGAGTTAAGCCATTGATAGTTTTTAGGCTTTCCGGGTCTACGATGACACTGATGCCATCACAGTCATAGACCTGATCCTCATAATTGATCACTTGCTCAAAGTCAATAGTGTAGTAAAAATCAGCACACCCACCCTGGCGGACACCTAGACGCAATTTGGCGTCTGGGTTTTGACGCTTGGACTGTACACGTCTAATCTCACTCGCAGCAGCTTTACTCAGTTTAATCATTAACGATACTAACTATACGCAACAACTAGCACCAGCTAATGTTACCTCAAAAAGGAATAGTCATTAATCATTAGTCATTAGTAATTGGTCACTGCCAAGAGGCTTTTTTTGACCTACTAAAAACTTCTAACTAATGACTAATGACTACTAACTAAAGAATTGTCAGCTGTCAGCCGTCAAGATTAAACGAATGCTTACCTCTTTTATTCAAAAGCTTAAAGCTGATTGCTGATAGCTGATTGCTTACAAATACTTACAACTAATGACTTAATCTATTTGTCTTCTGGTTTGCTGCGGGCATAGTCATCTTCAAAGCGAATAATGTCATCTTCTCCGAGGTATTCTCCATTCTGGACTTCAATTAAAACGAGGGGAATAACACCAGGATTCTCTAGTCGATGAGCATAGCCTTGGGGAACATAGGTTGATTGATTTTGATGAATAATTTCTTCTTTATCGCCACAAATAACTTTAGCTGTACCACTGACAACAATCCAGTGTTCGCTCCTATGGTAGTGCATCTGCAAACTTAAGCGATGACCCGGCTTGACTTCAATGCGCTTGATTTTGTATCCCCGTCCTTCTTCTAAGACAGTGAAAGACCCCCAAGGTCGTAGTTCGGTAGCGGCAACGCCTTCAGCTACTCGGGATGACTGTAGGGTAATGGCCGAAACTTGAGAAATTTCTTTTGACTGAACCATGGTTTTGTTCCTGAAAACGTCTAGCTAAGTGATTTTGGGAAAGTTTACTAATTGCTTACTAATTCTAGGTTAGACAAAATCAAGGGTAATTGACTATCGAAAAATCTAGCAAACTATAACTAAATTTTTCAGGCCAAATTAGTGGATTACCTGAATTTATATAAAGTCTTTACACTCTTATATAGTTATCTTTACCTAAGTATCAGCTGAATAAACCTATAGTTAAGGGATTCGTGATTTACAAAAATCTTAATAAATCTGAACACTTCATACTTCCTTCATAGTTAATACTTAATACTTAATACTTCTTAAACTATCAGGGAACAGGTGTAAAAAAGATGCCCAGACCGTTGTTAACTGGTGCTGCTGTATAGGGAGACCGATCTAGGAGTTGACCACCTAGATAAAGTCCAGTTGAGCTACCCCCGTCAAGATTGAGGGCACTAATGGCTCCCAATTTCTGCATCAACTGAGCTGTTTCCCTTAAGGTTGGGCCGTCTCCAGTATGACTATACTGAAAAGCAGCAATAATCAATGTGCCATTAGCAGTGGTTCCGATAGCACTGCGTGGAGCAGACTGCTGAATAAAGGCATCACTAAATTGTTCCGATTTGCCATCCAAAACAATTTTTCGATCTTGTAGTAGCAGTGGTCCACCACCGAGAATATGGGGGTAGCCATTGAAGTCAGCAGGAAACGTACTCCCCTCAATTCGCACTTGGGTACCGATACTAAGATCATGAACGGCTGTGCTGTTGGCTCTAAGGGTAACTAGATAGCCATTGGGGGGGATAGGAAAGGCTTGCTGACCGGCAAGTCCTCCAGGCAACAGATGGGTGACCGAGTTGTTCTGGACAACTACAATGATTTCATGATCAATTAAGGGAGTGTAGGTTGGTCCGAAGGCGGGAGTGTAGCGGGCAATGCCAGCTTTGACATAACCACTGTTGACGAATAGTACTGGCAAACGTTTCCGGTTTGAGGTAACTAAGGTTTCGGTGAGGCTGAGTCGTCCCAGTTTAAAGTGACCGCGATCATTCCAAGCGATCGCTCCCCGATTCAAAATTGGACCAGATAACCATCGACTGTCACGGCGAATTGCTCCTAAGGGCAATTGGTTGTTACGGTTGAAAAAGCCAGCATTAATTGCAGCAGATGCTTGCCACCACTGAGCAGCTTTAATTAGTGGGGCTGTTCCCACTTGGGTCGTAGCATTACTGCCAATGGGTCTGAGGCGTAACCGGTGAGATTTGGGGTCAACCTCCAGCCACACCACTGGGAAGCTAGTATCTTTGAGACTAATCAACTGCTGACGCCACTGGATGCCGGGTGCCCAGAGAATATTTTTCTTTACCATGGCATCGGGTCGCAAATCAATCACCAATCGAAAAGGGTTAGGCAAGGTGAAAACTCGCAGACGTTTACCTTTGGGGAAATCCACCCTGAGCCTAGTTTGGTTCTGATGGCTTTCTAAGCGGATAACCGGTTTATCCATAGGAGCACCCACGGAAATGGGAGCTACATCTTCAGGCCCTTGGATCTTGGTAGCCTCTAGAGCATTAAAACCCTTGACTAGTGACAGGTCCGCTGAGGCAGCTACTGTAATCACACCTTCAGTGCGTCGGTCATTGACTTGCCAGAAGGTTGGGCGGTCTAAATCAAGAACAATACGATTACCCCAAGGCTGACGTCCCTGGCGAATAGCCTTCACCCTGGCTGGCATGGAAGAGATATACAGCTTATCCCCGTGAACTTGTAACTGCCAACCTGCTGTTTTGGCAAAATCGGTAATATCTAGATATCGATAAGCACCACTAACTTGGCTGGGGAAGACTACTGATGTACTCCGGGGTTTAGAAAACCACCGAATCGGTTGCTGGGTAAAATCTTTACTATTGAGCATTTCTATCCCCAAAGTTTGCATCGCTCCTACATCACTGATGCCAGTGCGCACTGAGGTTCCCACCAGCCACTGCTGCCAAGGTAAGTTGATCCGCTGACCATTTAAATACACTTGAAACCCTTGTCGGATCACCTGGGGGGGGACAGAGAAAAATTCTACCTCTAAGGTGTTATCAGGCATGGGTGGTAGCTCTTCCAATAGTTTCTTCCCCTTTAAAACTAGGATGTTCTCCTGGGTGGTTTGGGATAAACTTTGAACGAGGACAGGGGTCTCTTCATCTGCTGGGGGCAACTGGTTAAGTAACTCTTTAAAGCTATTTAAGATTAAGGGTTCAATTGCTCCAACTCGCCTATTTGCCGTAGCTACGGATGCTGGGAATAGAATTAGGAGCAAGAGGGTAATGGCTAGCTTGGAGATCTTAGTCCACACTTTTGTAGTATCAATTCCGGTCTTTGGTGTTACTCTAGTCACCATCAAAGGGTTCCATTGAGCATTGGTTGCAGCTAGTAGCCTGTTTCCTCAAAGGACTGATTTGGCTGAAAGCTATCCTTTCATAGCCTAAATCAGTCAGCAAAAACTATAGAGAAGGTTTAATTTCAAATACTCTTAACCTAGGCTCTAGGCATTGAGGCTCTAGGCATTGAGGCTAAGTGGGTTCTAAAAAAGTTATGAAGCGCTCCGGGTCAAGCACGGAGGCCCTCAACTCCCCCTTTTGTAAGACCTAAGACCATGAGCCTAATACCTAGGCATTTAGAGAGGAGATGCCACCTGGTCTAAACTAAGACTGTGATGAAGGCTACTGTGACAACATCAAGTCCTGTCACTGTAAAAGAGTCGTTAAGAAAGCTATTTTGAGTTTCGCTCAATGGTCTGGAAGACTGCTACGGTAAATCCACGAATTTCTTCCGGAGTAAAATTTTCAGTAGGTTTATGGAGAAATTAGGTATTGCTATCGCTAACCTATTTCTTATATCATGACTATCCACCTATATATGTAAGTTTCTAGGATTTATGCCAGCGTCATGGAACCCTGGTCACTTTGGTCATCAGCTAGGTGGTTAGTTGCATGCCATTTTAGTTGCATCCCATTGTTGAAGCACGCTTACGTGTTGCTACTGGTAAAACCTGTAATGGTTAACTACATCCGTTGCTCTGTGTCGGAGGATGTAGCTTTTTTGTCAGCAGCTGACCAGATTTCATTGGATACTCAGGATAGGAGTTTCTAAGGGAAAAAAGCTTGATAGATTGTTTCACCCAGGGAATCGGGATTAGACCCAACCAACTTCTGGCTCACCATTGATGGTAAATCATTGTTGATTTTTCCAGCCTAGTAGCAGTCTATAGGTCACTGCTACTAGGTTAATAGTCCTCAATCTGTAATGAAAGCATCACTAAACACCGTGAATAATTGGATGAATAATATCGATAACCAGAAAAACCAGGAAGATCTACAACAGTATCACACAAGGATACCCTATCCAGGTCAACGTTGGTTGGTGGAGGAACGAGATGCCTGTGGGGTTGGCTTTATTGCGTCTGGCCAGGGTATAGCTACCCATAAATTGATTGAACAAGCTCTAGTGGCACTGGGTTGTCTAGAACACCGGGGGGGGTGTAGTGCTGACCAAGATTCAGGGGATGGTGCAGGCTTATTGACTGCTATTCCCTGGAAACTGTTGCAAAAATGGTTCACCGAACAAGGAATTGACCAGCCTCCTACGGAACAGTTGGGAGTTGGGATGGTATTCTTGCCTCAGGATAAGAGCTTGGTTAGCCAAGGTAAGTCAATTGTTGAGGAAGTCCTTGCTCAAGAAGGCTTAAAGGTTTTAGGCTGGCGTGTGGTACCAGTATGTTCAGAGATCCTGGGTATCCAAGCGAAAGCTAATCAACCCCATATGGAACAGTTGATCGTAGCTTCTGAAGGGGAGATAGGAGATGAACTGGAGCGTTTGCTGTTTAAAACTCGCTGTCGCATTGCTAAGGCACTAAAATCTCAGAGTACCATCCGAGTGCCTGAAGATTGGTATTTTTGCTCTTTTTCCAGTCGCACGATTGTCTACAAAGGCATGGTGCGCTCAGCGATACTTGGAGAGTTTTATTTAGACTTAAAAAATCCTGATTACCAAAGTGGTTTTGCTGTCTATCATCGACGCTTTAGCACCAATACTATGCCCAAGTGGCCCCTCGCTCAACCGATGCGCTTGTTGGGACATAATGGTGAGATTAACACTCTGTTGGGCAATGTCAACTGGATGATAGCCCGGGAGGCTGACTTGGCTCATCCGGTTTGGGAAAAAGGGTTGAAGGCAAATAACCTTGAACCTGCAACCGACACTAACCTCAAACCAAATAACTCCTTAGATGAGATCAAGCCTATTATCAATCCAGAAAACAGTGACTCAGCCATCCTAGATAATGTATTTGAATTACTGGTGCAATCTGGACGCAGTCCTCTGACCGGATTAATGATCATGGTGCCGGAGGCTTACCAAAATCAGCCGGATTTGGATAACTATCCGGAAATTGTTGATTTTTATGAATACTACAGTGGAATTCAGGAAGCTTGGGATGGTCCAGCGCTATTAGTATTCAGTGATGGGAAAACAGTGGGAGCCAGCCTAGACCGAAATGGATTACGACCGGCTCGTTATAGCATTACCCGGGATGGCTATGTGGTGGTGGCATCAGAAGTGGGGGTAGTGGAGTTGCCAGAATCCGAGATTGTGGAAAAGGGCAGACTCGGACCAGGGCAAATGATTGCTGTTGACCTGCAAAGCAACGAAATTCTAAAAAACTGGGACATCAAGCAACGGGTGGCAGCTCAGCAACCCTATGGTCAGTGGCTCAAGCAGTACCGTGTAAAATTGGAACCCCAACCCTTTACTGAGGCTCCTGAACAAGAGGCGGCTGAGTTACTGCGTCAGCAGACCGCTTTTGGCTACACTGCTGAGGATGTGGAGATGATCATCCAGCCGATGAGCACCCAGGGGAAAGAACCTACTTTCTGTATGGGAGATGATATTCCCTTGGCGGTACTCTCCAATAAGCCTCGGCTTCTCTATGACTATTTCAAACAACGGTTTGCCCAGGTCACTAACCCACCGATTGACCCTCTACGGGAAAGTTTGGTGATGTCGTTGAGTATAGAGCTGGGTGAGCGAGGGAATATATTAGAAGCTAAGCCGGAGTACGCCCAGTTGTTAAAGCTGGAAACCCCAGTCCTCAATGAGGCGGAGTTGGCAGCGGTGAAAGGGTCAGGGTTTGAAACAGCTGAACTGTCTACTCTATTTGAAATTGCTACTGGTCCAGGGGGGCTAGACGTAGCTGTGAATCGTCTGTGTGACCAAGCGGCTGAGTCGGTAAGGGCTGGTAAAACGATTCTGATTTTGAGTGATAAAACTGCTGGAGGGCTTTCTGAAAACTACTCCTATATTCCACCGATGTTGGCTGTAGGTGCGGTTCACTACCACCTGATCTCTCAAGGATTAAGGATGAAGGCATCTATTATTGTGGAAACGGCTCAATGCTGGAGTACTCATCACTATGCTTGCTTAATTGGTTATGGTGCATCAGCAGTTTGTCCTTATTTGGCTTGGGAATCGGTACGGAATTGGTGGGCTAATCCTAAGACTCAGAAATTGATGGGCCAGGGGAAACTGGAAAGCCTGACTATAGACCAAGCTCAGAAAAATTATCGCAAGGCGGTACAAGCAGGTTTATTGAAAATCCTATCTAAGATGGGAATTTCCCTATTATCGTCTTACCATGGTGCTCAGATTTTTGAAGCAATTGGCATTGGTGGGGATTTATTGGCACTAGCCTTTAAGGGAACTACATCCCGGCTGGGAGGTTTGAGTATTGCTGATTTAGCTCAGGAAGTGATGGAGTTTCACAAGCGGGCTTTCCCCCTGACTGCTAAGAAACTGGAAAACTTTGGCTTTATCAATTACCGTCCTCGGGGCGAGTATCACATGAACAGCCCTGAAATGGCTAAAGCCCTACACAAGGCGGTTTCCTCTTTCGTCCGTGACCAATCCTCTAAGAATGGTAACGGTAAAAATCACAAAGAGTTGGAAGTTAGCAAGTTGCAGGTTAAACCTTCAAGCCTTGACGCTAACAAAGAAGCTTACGACCACTACGATGTGTATCGGAAACTGTTGGAAGAGCGTCCAGCAACTGCACTACGAGATTTGTTGGACTTCAACAGCGACCAACCTACTATTCCGATTGAGGAAGTAGAACCTGTTGAGGAAATTGTCAAGCGCTTCTGTACCGGAGCAATGTCCCTAGGCTCTCTATCCCGAGAAGCTCACGAAACTCTAGCTATTGCTATGAACCGGATTGGCGGTAAATCCAACAGTGGTGAAGGGGGAGAAGACCCAGTGCGCTTCAGCATTCTGAATGATGTGGATCAGACTGGTCATTCTCAGACTCTACCTCACTTAAAGGGATTACGTAATGGGGATGTTGCTTCCTCTGCGGTTAAACAAGTAGCATCTGGTCGCTTTGGAGTAACACCAGAGTACCTGATGAGTGGGAAGCAGTTAGAAATTAAGATTGCTCAAGGTGCTAAGCCAGGGGAAGGGGGTCAGTTACCAGGTAAGAAGGTTAGTCCCTACATTGCTAAGCTGCGGCGTTCCAAGCCAGGAGTAACCCTAATTTCCCCACCACCCCATCATGATATCTATTCCATTGAAGACCTAGCGCAGCTGATTTTTGATTTGCATCAGATTAACCCTCAAGCTAAGGTATCTGTGAAGTTGGTGGCAGAAATTGGGATTGGAACTGTTGCGGCTGGGGTAGCTAAAGCTAATGCGGATGTAATCCAAATTTCTGGTCATGATGGGGGTACTGGAGCATCTCCCCTGAGTTCAATTAAGCACGCTGGAGCGCCTTGGGAACTGGGAGTAACTGAAGTACATCGGATCTTGATGGAAAACCAACTACGCGATCGCGTTTTGCTGCGGGTAGATGGTGGCTTAAAAACTGGTTGGGACGTACTGATGGCTGCCTTGATGGGAGGACAAGAGTACGGTTTCGGTTCGGTATCGATGATTGCTGAAGGTTGCATTATGGCACGGATTTGCCATACCAATCAATGTCCTGTAGGGGTTGCTACTCAGCAAGAACGCCTGCGCCAGCGCTTTACCGGGGTTCCAGGCCACGTGGTCAACTTCTTCTACTTTGTGGCTCAGGAAGTGCGATCGCTTCTTGCCAAACTAGGTTACCGTTCTTTAAAGGATATCATTGGTCGGGCTGATCTACTCAAAGTTCGGGAGGGCCTTGAGTTGACTAAGACATCTATGTTGAATCTAGATTGTCTGACTCAGCTGCCTGATACTCGCACAGACCGCAGTTGGCTCAACCATAACGATGTCCACAGCAACGGAGCAGTCCTAGATGATCAACTGCTGGCTGACGCTGACCTGACGAATGCTATTCAAAATCATGGGTCTGTGACTAAAGATGTGGACATCGTGAACACTGACCGTACTGTAGGGGCTCGAATTGCCGGGGTAATTGCCAAGCAGTATGGTAACAGTGGTTTCGATGGACATATTACTATCAACTTCAAGGGGGCTGCCGGTCAAAGCTTTGGTGCCTTTAACCTGCCCAGTATGACCCTGATTTTAACTGGTGAAGCGAATGACTATGTAGGCAAAGGGATGCATGGTGGTGAAATTATTATCAAACCACCGGCTGATGCCACCTATGACCCAGCTAACAATGTGATTGTAGGTAACACCTGCCTCTACGGTGCCACTGGTGGAACATTATTTGCCCATGGCGGTGCTGGTGAGCGGTTTGGTGTGCGCAACTCCAAAGGCTATGCTGTGATTGAGGCAGCTGGTGATCACTGCTGTGAATACATGACCGGTGGTGTAATTGTAGTCTTAGGGAAAGTTGGACGCAATGTAGGTGCTGGTATGACTGGTGGTTTAGCCTACTTCCTAGATGAAGAGGAGAGTTTTCCGGCCAAAGTGAACCAGGATGTCAATATTCAACGGGTGATTTCAGCGGCTGGAGAGCAGCAGTTGAAAGGCTTAATTCAAGACCATGCCACTCGGACTGGTAGCCCGAAAGCCAACATGATTCTGGACAACTGGTCTGAATATCTGCCCAAATTCTGGCAAGTGGTACCCCCTTCTGAGGCGGATACTCCTCAAGCCAATCCTGATGTGGTAGAAGAACGGGAGTTAGTTTCTTCGACAGTAGGCTAAAGCAGTTAAAGGTTAAAGGTTCCAGGTTGGATTGGGTTACCAGTTGCAGGTTAGAAGGTTGAAGGTTGGTTTGATCACCTTTAACCTTCAACCTTTAACCTGGGAAAGAGAATATTAAGCAAGGTAACAAACATCTTTGAGTGGCGGGACTCGTCGATGGAGTGATTACGACCTAACCTAGTAAAATCCTGGTTTTGGATGCACTGGGATAATTGCCAAGCCTCTTGAGAACCCTTGCCTTATTCCGGTGCATTGATAATTAGAGAGTTAGCAAACCACTCTCGATGACGAGCGCACTGGCGATACAAATCACCTCCCCATGCCATGCCATGGGGAGGTTAGTGAATCTGACATGCTTCGGTCAGAAGATTAGTATAATTCTCAAAAGTCTGATTTTTATAACCTTCAATATATGCGATCGCTAATTCGCTGATAGAGCTCATGACTGTATTTTTGTTAACTCTTGACCCTTAACTGCTGACTATTAACAGTCAATTAAAAGCTGTTTAATTATTTAAAATTAATTAATTTTATTAACTAATAATAGCAACTTTATGAGTATCTATGGCTGGTAATTGCTAAGTATTACCATTAAGCATTACTATCAAATAGTTTACCTATTTTCAGACAGGTTAATACCAAATCCGCGCTGATTTTATTATGACGATATTAAACTTGGATTTGGGATAAATGAATGATGAAGTTGTTAGATATCTAAATTTCTGGGAATAACATCTCTTCATCACCAGGAAAGGCCATAATGCGTATTTTAAAGCAATCGCAATCAAGTTTGATACCATAGGGGGTTGGATGATAGTTAAACCCTTCTGGGGGGTTTGGGAAAATTTGCAATATAAATCCATGACCAACGTTGTCTGGAAGTGATTTTATACCTAATCTTCTACTCCCTTTAATGGATTTGATATCTTCCTCACTTAAATCAAAGCTAATTGGCTCGAAGTTATTGAGATCTTCGATAGTCATTGAATTTATTTCTTGATTGTCATTGTTCATAATTTATAGTCTTTCCAATGTTGGATTAGCCGATTTATTATCTGGTAAACTAGATAGACAGGATAAATTAATACCCAATTGCAGGAAGAATGAACCTTGACTTTTGACCTTGGGTGTCACAACTATGAAACCCTACAACCACAAGGAAAGCTGTAGAGCATAAGAACACAGGACTTACGTATTCAATCTACGTCTAGGGTTTGTTATTAAAGCCAACTACTAGATAAATACACCATAACTACATAAGCGCGTTTGGTGCCGAGTTTTGGGTAAGTCATGAACTTTGGGTAAGTCATGATCAGTTAACCGTTAACTTATCAACAGTTAACAGTATTGTTTTGGTTGAAGATTTCAATCTCGGTTTGCTAGGTTAATTTGGGTAGATAACTTATCGAATAGGATAACTAAATTTCAGAAAGCTATGTCGCCATTTTGGCGGTAAAATTAAGAATAAAAGATACCAAGGTCAACAATCAAAGCCTCCAAGGTTAGGTTAATCTCAAGTTGAGCATAACTGATTACCTATTTATGGGTTTAAAGTTGACCATTGACTGTCAAAAGCTAACGGTTAACCGTTGATAAGTAATTACATGTCACTTCTGTTCTTTTTGTGCTATCTCCAACTCTTTTCGTGCCATATCCAACAATTCCGGTACAGTCACAAACTGGTAACC
>NZ_JAAHHZ010000540.1:0-3309 GCF_010672005.1 Moorena sp. SIO4A5
AGGATGGATTCAGTACGCCCGTTAGTTTGCAGACCAAAAATTGTGCCTCGGTCATACACCAGGTTAAATTCTACATATCGACCCCGACGATAGAGTTGGAAGTTACGCTCTCTGTCTCCATATTCCATATTGCGACGGCGCTCTACAATGGGTAGATAAGCGGGTAAAAAGGACTCAGAGCAGGTTGTGACAAAGGCAAATAACTCTTCCCAACTCCGAGGCTCTAAAACCCCAAGCTTGTCACTGTAAGCTGCTGCGGGACCATCTGGATGGGGACCACGATAGAGTTTACCCGTGCCATCTTGATAGTCAAAAAATAAGCCCCCAACACCCCGCATTTCTTGACGGTGTTTCAGATAAAAATACTCATCGCACCAAGACTTGAAGACTGGGTAATACTCAGGGTGATGAGTATCACAGGCTTGTTTCAATTGGCGGTGCAAATGGGCAGCATCTTCAGCAAAGGGATAGTAAGGGGTCAAATCGATTCCCCCACCAAACCACCAGACTGGTCCTGCCTCAAAGTAGCGATAATTTAGGTGAACTGTGGGCACATAGGGATTACGAGGATGCAATACTAGGGAGGTACCAGTAGCGAAAAAACCATGTCCAGCTGCCTCGGGGCGCTGCTTCAAAATTGAAGGTGGCAGCTGTTTGCCCCAAACTTCCGAAAAGTTAACCCCACCCTGTTCGATTACTGAACCATCGCGCATCACACGGGAACGACCACCACCCCCTTCTTCTCTTTCCCAAGCATCTTCTCTGAAGGTGCCAATCCCGTCATCTTTTACTAGAGCTTCACAAATCGTATCTTGCAGCTGTTGCATCAACTGCTTGACTCTCTCCCTAGAGTCAGCAGGAGGTAAAGAAGTGGTATTAGTGGTAGTTGTTGTGTCCGTCTGAAAAGCTGTCATAAACAATCCTAGTGAGTATCTAAGCCAAACCTTAAGTTTGCCTTGCCAATGTTATTGGTTGGTAATTATTGGTTGGTAATTATTGGTTGGTAATTATTGGTTGGTAATTATTCGTTGGTACGATCGGGTACCTTCAGGGGAAGCCCTGGGGGTTGGCAAAACTCCCAGGCAGTTGAGATCATATCCTAAATAAAGATGGATTTTTCAACCAAAGCCATTTGGGGAAGATCATAAATCTGCCTGAGCATAGCTGCGGGAGGCGTGTAGTGATTCTTAATTTTTCTTTCAAGTTAATTGCTGGTCACGAGGGGGTTTGGTGTAAGTTTTCCCTCTTCAAGACCTATCGCGCCCTGAGTACTGCCCCAGTGGAAGTTCTCTGGCAAAAACTGATCAACTTAGCAGATGTGTCTTGGAATCCTCTGCTGTCAAGTACCAATGCTCCAAAAGGTTTAATGGCTAAACCTGGTTTAATTTATCAGGTAGTCACTCGCTTGATCCCCATTCCGGTGCGAATTTTTGTAGAGCGTGTCTTACCCGGTGAGCTACTCAGTATAAGATTTCTGGCAATTCCTGGAGTTGAAAATCGCGTCACTTACCAGGTAGAGTCCACCCTTTGTGGTACTTATATTTCCTACTCAGTTACTTTAAAAGGCTGGTTATCACCCTTAATCTGGTGGATGATTCGCCCCTACGTGGCGCGGGTGGTATTTGAATTAGCCCAGGCTGCCGAGCAGGTCAGAGCAATCTAATACCGAGTTGCATTCAAAGATAGTAGATTGGTTGGATCGGGAGATGGGGAGATGGGGAGATGGGGAAATAGGGAGATGGGGAGATCTCACAGGGGTAGGTTTTTTACATTTGGGTCGGGAGTCGGGAATCGGGAATCGGGAATCGGGAATCGGGAATCGGGAATCGGGAAAAGCGGGAAATGGGGAGAATTATTCCGGAAATTATTGTGTATTTTGATACATATTTTTAGGAATTTATACGTAGCGATGCAGCGCGGTCTTGGGGAGGCAGCGCCGCCAAAGGGGGTTCCCCCCATGAGCGACTGCCGTGGTTTCCCCCATGAGCGACTGCATCAAGACAATCAAAGTACATACTTGCCCCTTTGTAAAAAACCTACCCTTGTAAGGATGGGGAGATGGGGAGATGGGGAGATGGGGAGAAGAGAAAGTTATCTGTTATACCAGAAATTGGTATAAACCTATAGCTATGGCTCTTTGCCGAAAAGGGTAACTTGCGCGATCGCATCCCCGTAGCCCGTTAGCCCGTTAGCTGAATGCTGAGCAATAATAACACCACTTTCCGAGAACTTTAGGGTACCTAAATCAATAATTGTGATAATTTTTGTTCCCGACTCCCGACTCCCGACTCCCGACTCCCGACTCCCGACTCCCGACTCCCGACTCCCGACTCCCGACTCCCGACTCCCATTAACCCAGCACGAAAACCCTCACCTCATTAAGAACTGCTATACCTTATTATATGTAGGCTAGAATTCCCTTCTTCAGAGGCATTTGGCGATGCTCTGTAGGAGCTGCTGGGTGAACGCAAAAGCGAATCTAGGGCATGTCGTCAGTTAGAGAATTGACAACCAGTCAGTGCAGCTATAGAACTGAGGGGAGTCAGGAAAACTCAACTAAGGAGGAAGTAATGCGTCGGTATGCCTTGCGAGATGATCAGTGGGAGCGAATTAAGGATATGCTACCTGGCCAGGAGGGCTGGGTTGGTGGAAATGCCAAAGATAACCGCCTATTTGTTGAAGCCGTACTGTACCGATACCGTGCAGGTATTCCGTGGCGTGATTTGCCGGAGAGGTTTGGCGATTTTCGGTCTGTGCACAAGCGTCATAGCCTAGGGTCTGAAAGTGGTGTGATAGAACGTGTATTCAAGACACTCTCATTAGATGCAGACAACGAGTACGCTGCGCTCGACTCAACAATTGTACGCGCTCATCAACGAGGGTGCTGGTGCAAAAAAAAACACCAGACGATAAACCTGAAACACAAGCAATTGGACGCAGTAAGGGTGGTTTATCTACCAAAATTCATGCCACCTGTGATGCACGCTAGTGCAGCGCGGTAGAAATGCTTGAGCAGCTGCGGATAATGGTGAAACAGAAGGATGAACCGCTGACCCACTCGATGCTCAGCTCATCCGATTACACTCTTCACAACTAGGCTATGCCTAACCCCCATCCCTTGAGGATGCAATGAGCACGGTAACAGTGAACCAGCTGAGGGCATGATGTCTTCTCAAAAAAAGGAACTAGTTCTCAACTCTGACTCTCTCCTTGAGTTTCTCAAGTCCTGCCTTAACTTGGTAGCCCAAACTGCTCCCAACCTTGTACCAGAATCCCCAACAGCCTGACACTACATCATCAAGGCAGGCA
>NZ_JAAHHZ010000541.1:0-3308 GCF_010672005.1 Moorena sp. SIO4A5
AGGAAGAGGGGATTCCTACTCCCTACTCCCTACTCCCTACTCCCTACAATCCATGACTTTTTCCATAACTCAAGTGATAACTGCTATATATGAGCAGCCACAATAACATTGTGCCTATTTAATGCCTTAATTTAGATTAGAGAAATTACCGATTAAACAGTGAATTCGGTTAACCTAACCTTCAGTAAATTTACTGAATTATTAGCTGATAACTGACTTTTACCTAACTTTGTCAGCTGATTAGCCAATTTCCCTAGTAGAGACTGGTAACTTAAAAATTGTTTGGCAGCGATCAGGCGCATACAGACGATATAGAGACTCATAAATAGGAAGGGCTTCAGGATTGTTGGTAACCCTAGACAACTCACAATTGCTAGCAGTACAATCACAGCAGCTTTAAAGCACGGTAGTAAAAACTTAATCAATGGCCAACCTAGTGCTCCGCAAGCTACCCACCACCAGTAAACTGTCCAAACAATTCCTAGCACGAAAGTAACTGCAATTCCCACCCCAAGTATTCCTGCTTGCTCAGCACCAATGATAAAGCTCAAGAACGCTACGGGAGCAATCATAAGGTTAACCTTGGCGTTAATCCCAGTTCTGCCTTTTGCTGCAAGCATATTAATCAGTGAATTATTGATCAGCCTAAAGTAAGCAAACACAAGTAACCAAGGAATCACCTGGCAGGCTGGCACCCACTTCTGGCCAAATATCATAGAGATGAGCTGATCGTCTACCACTAAAAAAAATAAGGCGTATAGAGGAGCCCCCAGGAAAGCCATTTGTTCAACCATTGTGACTAGAACACTTTGCTGCTGTTCGTCATTCTCTAACTGGGCGAATGAAGACATTCCTACCTGATTAATCACCTCACCCATTACAGTGTTAATTGTCTGGGTCAATTGGTAAGCAAAGTTGTAGTATCCCAAATTAGTATTACCCAGCAGTTTACCAATGACAAAGTTGTCACCATTGGCATTTACATAAAATCCCAAACTGGAGCCAGTGGCACCAAAACAGAACGACAAGACTTCTGAGCTAGCCTGTGGATCAATTTGTAAGCGGAATTTGTGTTCTACATGACGACGACTAATCCAATACTCTATAAACCAAAAAGCCGCATCTCCCACTACAAATGACCAATAGCTCAAACCGATAAAGGCGCAACCAGTGGTAGAGACTACTCGCACTAACGAGGCGATTATGGTCGCATGGGCTATTTCCCGATACCTCATCTGTCTAGTGAGTACTCCCTGATAAACAGACTGGATAGAAGCCACCACCAGATTAAAGGCGAACACGATCAGAATCCATACCAGGTCTGGTACACCGAAAAAGTTAGCCGCTAGGGGAGATATCGCCACCATTGCCACTGCCAACATCAATCCCCTGGCAATAGCAATTGTGTATGTTGTATTTAAATAACGCTGGTCTTCAATGCCCTTGTAGACAATAAAAGAGTTGATGGTGCCTTGGGTGAACAAATTCAGGAAAGACCAAAAAATATAGGCAACGCTAATCACCCCAAATTCAGATGGCAACAGCAACCTTGCTAGTATCAGGTTACTTAGCAATACCAGCAGACGTGTCCCGAGGGCTCCGTATGTTGTCCAGAACCCACTTGTGAGTAACGAGCTGAGTTTCATTAGGTTAGCAAGGTTTGGAAGGGACAAAAGGCTTGCATGAAAAAGCCTTACATCTCAAAGGCAAATGACCAATTACTGATGACTAATACAAAATTTTTAGTTGTTTGCTCTGTATTCTACGGAGCCAAGTGATCGCTTAATCACCAACTTAGCTAGTGGTGCCAGACGTACAGCTACCAGCGTCAGAAGCGATCGCGGATCGCGATAGAAGATTGAGCTATTGGCAGCTAACGCTTGGTTGATAAAGTGAACAGCTTTAGCTGCATCACCAGCAGTTAGGGATAATCGAGCTAGGTAGCGATACATATAGGCGTAAGCCGTAGGCAATACTTTCTCTACCAATTCTGGAGAACGTTCATAAGCTGATTTAAGTACCTGTTCATGAGAATGCTGCATTTGTGTTATATTAAAAGAAAGTCCAGAAGGACGAACTCGGTAGCAACACAGGACTTTTGGCTCCCGATAAAAACGCCAGCGTCCCGTAGCAGCAATTCTTAACCAGAAATCTATATCTTCTGAACTGCGTAACCCTTCGTCAAATTCCCCGACTTCATCCACTAGACAGCTTCGGAATACACCATTAGAACCATGACCAATGAAATTCTTGTACAGTAGGGCGCTTGAGTGGGTCAGACATAACTGGCTTACCACTCAGACGCATGATCGTGGGACTTCCATCATCACGGATTGCTTGTGAAGCACTGTAGACAACCCCTACTTCTGGTTCCCGATCCAGTACAGCCACATGCTTAGCTAGTTTGTCCGGCTTGTAGACATCATCTGCATCAAGTAGAGCGATGTAGCTAGCACGAGCATGACGGATGCCATAGTTACGAGCCGATGAGAGTCCTCCATTGGACTTCTGCAATAACTGAAAGCGTGAATCCCGCCGACAAAACGGTTTAACGAGTTCAGCGGTATCATCAGTAGAGCCGTCGTCAACAATCAGGACTTCAAATTCTCGATAAGACTGACGCTCAAGAGAGACTAGCGCTTCCCAAATGTAAGAGCGAACGTTATAAGCAGGAACGACAACACTGACTTTTGCTGAAGTAATCATTCAAAACTCCTATTTCTAATATCAATTTCATTTATTCAAACTACAAATGATGAAGTGATGGGGTGATGAGGTGAGAAATATATTTCTCAATCTCTCATTCCCCAGTCAAATCCTACTGACTTATTTTCGTTGAATTCGACTATATATAGCTAAACCAAATAGATCATGAAATCCAATCCTGATTTCTCATAAAACAAAAAAAACAAGCATTTTTTTTCTACTGTTGTTTGTTGCTTGTTGCCTGTTGCCTTTTCCCATCAATCCTAGTTTCACATCTCATTTGAAAACGCTATATAATTAAATCCTATTAATTATTGAAAATATTTTTCGAAAAAAATCGTTTTTTTATAGTATTATTTAAGTCAGTAAAATCTAGTAAAATTTCAGTATAATTGCGGTATAAATAATAGATATAAAATACATAATTTTGCGATTTTTTTTAAAAAATTGCCTTTTGCTTGCCTCCCTTGATCAGGTAAGCATTCAGGTGTAGAGATTGACAAAGTCACCCCACTCACTTCAAAAGCGGAATCAGAGACAATTCGTGAGAACGCTGCCTGACTGCTAAGGACACAGCCTGACTCAGGAACTTTATGGTATTA
>NZ_JAAHHZ010000542.1:0-3305 GCF_010672005.1 Moorena sp. SIO4A5
GGTAAAAGATATTTACGGTAGCAGGTTACCGTCATCAACATCATCTCTTTCTGTTCGGGAGTAGTAACTAAACGCCACACATCTGTACGAATCAGAGGTTGAGGTTGAGATTTTTTAGTTTTTCTTTTGCTTTTTTTACCCATGGTCTAGTCACAGCCCACTCTATAGGCTATTAAATTATAAGTAGTCGGACAAAAGTTTTGGGTGCTGTATAAAGTTTTGTAAATATAGGTAAAACCTTTTGGGGTAAAGGTTATAAGCATTTTACAGTTTTTGAGACAGTACCGTTTATTTATGTCCGACTACTTATTAACACAAATATGATTAATCTAGAATTGCCAAAAGAATAAGAAAAGGTAGTGTTTTTGGTTGGTCTCGCTAACCCCACCTAAATCGAAGATTATAGGTGGGGTTAGCGAGACATTTTGTTCAAATTGTCTAAATTCCTTGGGATTATTGGTGGGTACGGTCATCTTTCGGTAATCTTTTTGGTAGCTGTTAGGTAAGCATTCAGCCGTCAGCGGTGAGCTTTTAGCTCACGCTACTTGAGGTGCGGTCAGCAGACTTAACTAATAATAAATGAATGGTTACCTGTTGTCTTGATGCAAAACGCGAGTGGTTTGAATTTACAGTAAGATAGTGGAGCCTTTTTAAAAAATCTTTAACCCTTTTCTGCATAACCTGCTAACTATAAAGGCGACCCTATCTAAGGTTTTGTCTCCGGGGGAAACCCCCGCAGGTCGGCGCTGCATCGCTTATTCAAAAGCTTTTCCCGTAGCGTGGCACAGGCTACTTGAGGTGCTATCAGCTATCAGCCAAAAGCCTGTGGCCACGCTACGGCAACAGTTTATGGCCATAGCGCAAGCTACACCGAACAGCTTTTGAATAAAATAAGCTGACGGCACCTCAAGTAGCGTGACCGTAGGCCTTTAGCTGATGCCTGAATGCTTACATGACCTTGAGGTCAAATTAGGGTTAATGACGAGTGTAAGAACGCTCGAAATGGGTTTTAACTTGATGGGCAACTGTTGCAATAACAATGGCTGAGCCAGACCCTAAAATAGCAACTAGTTCAGTGCCAGAACCATCCGTCACTATTGCCAAAGCCGCCAATGCGATCGCTACTGCCACAAAAGTCGTTTTTAACCGGTTGGTTACCTGATAGGCTCGATTGCAGGAACCACAGATTTGAGTATGTCGCCTTAATCGGTCTAGGGGAGGTGGTTGCTGATTATCTTCCAGTTTTTTCTGGGGTAGCTTCCTGGTAGAATAGCCTTGATAAAAAGGTAAAGATGTTCCGAACTTATCGAGCCACTTGCGATACTCAATCAACAACAGATCTGATGTTTTGAGTGGCAAATACAGAGAGTTTAGGCTTGTTCCCAACCGTTCCACTTCTGCCTGCTGTCCCACCACAAGTGGTAAATCTTCTTCTAAGAATTTGTCTCGGTACCAGTGTTCCATCCAACGAGGCTGTAGCTTCAGTTTCCAGGTAGAATAATTATTATAATTCCTAATAATAATACGGCATTTGCCCTGACCTAGAGGAAGGGAATAAAGTGCTGATCCACCGATACGAACTGATTTTTCCTCTCTTGAGCTTCTGTAGGTCACTAAATTGGGAGCAACGAAATCAAGGTTTACCCATGGGCTATTCTTTTGCCTGGTTTTTCGGTACCTGCCTCGAATCCCAAGAGTAGAACTTTCCAGGACTTCCATTTCTAAGGGTTGAGCGTATTTTCGACTACTGAGGGTGCCCTCGTGGCTAATGAAGAGGTGAGAGGGATCGAGGGCATTTTCTATAAAATAGCTTTGGTCGTAGGGGAGGTCTATCATATAGTCTGAGCTGGCAACTGTAGGATTTTCCAAATCCGCTACAGTTGGGATGCCCTCGAGATCAGCAGCTTCAGGTTTCCCCATCCATACCCAGACAATACCTTGCCGTTCCACAACCGTAAAGGATTGCACACAGGCTTTGGCTGGAATCTTGGCATCTTCTGGTAACTGGGGAATGTGCAAACATTGACCATCTTGACCAAATTGCCAGCCGTGATATAAGCACTCGATTTTACCATCAATGATTTGTCCGTCCGAGAGTTTAGCGGCGCGGTGAGGGCAGCGGTTTGTTAAACAGGCTAGCTTACCATCTTGGTTTCTGAACAATACCAAAGGCTCGTCATACAGGGAGAAGCTGTAAGGACGGTCTGTGGGCAGGTCTTGGACAAAGGTGACAGGATACCAGCACTGCTGCCAGTTGAACTCTTGCTGTGTTTCAGTTATTGGAGCGGTGGCAGTTTTTTTTACTGCTTCTGGTTTTTTGGTATCAACTCTCATCGATAACTTCCTCTATGAAACAACTGACCATCAAAGATGGCGAATCTGGAGCTTTTTCGGCACTGAGGCCAGCAATACTAAACCTTCACTGTCAATCCTAGTACTAAGAGTTGCTAGACATTGCCCACCCTATTGTTAGAGAATCACGCATTCCTGGGTAATCAAATCAGCTGCGCGGGTATCATCCGTGAAGTTAGCAATCCCTCTCTTGATTCTATCGGTGCTGTATTTCCAACTAACGATCAGAGTGCTATCGTTACCAGGCTCAAGGGTTTCTGGCACGTTTATGGAAATCCCGTCGGGAAAATCAAATATTAATCGACCGTCCTTCGGCCAATGGACAGGGTAATCTGGCAGGGGCATTTCATCAAAGGTGCCTGATCGTAATACCAGGGTGTCTATTGCCTTAATGCTCGGATAATCCCGATTACTTACCTCTGGTGTCTGATTAGACCAGGGAAATGGGACAACCTCAAGTTTAACTTCGCGGAACAAGGAAATCCTGGAGAGTACACATCGATTTCCTGACTCCTTGGAGCTATCCGGGAAATAGCCAATTACCACGCTGATACGACGGTTGCCTTGGAACAGGTAAATCTCGGTCAAGTTCACCTCGTTTTTCCTAAGAGGTTTGCTCATTACACCAGAGGATTTAGATGAAAACATCGTGGTTGAACTCAGATCGATGGGGTGAGAGATACCTGGACCGCATTTCTCAATAATCCACGTATTTTATTGGATTTTAGAGGGGTCGTCTTGGTTAATAAAACATAGATAATGCTCAAGTTGAGATGCATCTGCCAGAGGAGTAAATCTTCTTGTGGAATCAAGGACTTGATCAAGACTTCCGTTACCCTTATATCGAGAAAGAATTCCTTTCCAGGTGAATCCATGATCCTCAATAAAGCGATACCATTGTCGGAATAATTTTTCGTCTGACTGGTCAGTTGACTGGTTGTCCTGAATCTGAT
>NZ_JAAHHZ010000543.1:0-3304 GCF_010672005.1 Moorena sp. SIO4A5
GAAGTGCGACTCGTTAGCTATAAACCTTACCTGCAAAGGTCGGGGGGACTAGCTGCTTGGTTCACCCGAACCATGATAACTTGGCAACCATGGAGGTGTAAATCCTCCCCTCGTGAAATCCGAGTGACAGCCTTACCCTGATTCATGAACATAACAAACTCATGGATTGATGCAAGGGTCAAATAGTGAAGCACTGCTAACCTAATGTGGTGTTAGTAACAGGCAAAGGACTCATGGGTACGCAAGGAAAGTACGTCTGAATCATCGTAAGGATTACGTAGTGAAATAGGCTGACTCACTACAGACAAACGTCAATGGAATACGGTTTGCAAGGTTTTCCCGTCTTGCGAAGATTTCCCACATGTTCCCGGTGAAAAAGTACTACCCTAAAAGTCCACAGAATGGTTGTCAGGAACGAGATAACCGCCATATGTACTCTCAGAAAGGTCGAACATTCTGAGTAGGTAGTTAGCCGCAAGTCATATGGTGGCAAGATTGAGTCAGAAGCTAATGCCTGGGGTAATGCCCAGGATATGCCAACAGACTCACGTTATAGGAAAAGATATAGATGTAAATAGTGATTAATATGTCTAAAACTAGGGGGTTCGCCCCACAGTCGGAATGGAACAAGGTCAATTGGCGAAAGCTAGAAATGACTCTGTTTAAGTTACAAAAACGTATATATCGAGCCTCTCAACGTGGTGACGTTCGCGTAGTAAGAAAGCTCCAAAAGACTCTGATGAAATCCTGGTCAGCTAAAATGATTGCGGTTAGAAGGGTTACCCAAGAGAATAAGGGCAAAAAGACTGCCGGAATAGATGGGATAAAAGCCTTAAATAATAGGCAACGTCTCACCTTAGTAGCCAGCCTAAAAATCTCTAAAAAGGCTCAACCAACCAGAAGAGTATGGATTCCCAAACCTGGACGGAAAGAAAAACGGCCTTTGGGTATACCAATCATGTATGACCGCGCTCTACAGGCACTTACCAAACAGGCTATAGAACCTGAATGGGAAGCTAAATTTGAACCCAACTCTTACGGGTTCAGACCAGGACGCTCATGTCATGATGCTATTGAAGCAATATTCACGGCAACCAATAAAATGCCCAAATGGGTACTTGATGCGGATATTGCCAAATGCTTCGATAAAATTAACCACGATGCACTCCTAAATAAACTAAATACCTATCCATCCATGAGACGCTTAATAAAGTCCTGGCTAAAATCCGGTGTGATGGATAATGGAACATTCTCTTCTACAGATGAGGGTACCCCTCAAGGCGGAGTCATTTCTCCACTAAAGCGCGAATATAGCCCTCCACGGAATGGAAAAAGAGATTAAACAATACGCTGAATCAATGCCTGGATGTAAACGGGATAATAAAAGAGCGCTAAAATTAGTCCGATACGCAGATGATTTTGTCATCATGCATAAAAACCAAAACGTGGTAGAAGATTGCAAGGAAATCATCAATTCATGGTTAAAAGACATGGGATTGGAATTAAAGCCAAGTAAAACCAAAATAGTCCACACATTTGACGGATTCGACTTTTTAGGGTTCAATATCCGTCAATACAAAGTAGGTAAAAACCATTCTAAACAAGGCTTTAAAACCATCATCAAGCCATCCAAAGAAGCAATTCAAAAGCATTATGGACAGCTCTCAGAAGTCATACACAGACATAGAGCTGCCCCACAGGAGGCATTAATAAGCCACCTAAAACCTATTATACGCGGATGGTGTAACTATTACAGAGGAGTCTGTAGTAAAGAAACATTCTCGACAGTAGGATATATGCTTTGGAATAAACTACGAAGATGGGGATATAGGAGACATCCAAAAAAATCAAGAACCTGGGTATACAATAAATACTGGAAAACCAAAATAGAAAAGAATAAAAAACCCTGGGAAGCCCCCAAGGTCGATAACTGGACATTTTCAACTAATAAGGAAAATCTTCCAAAACATGCCGAAACAAAAATTGTAAGACATGTAAAAGTTGAAGAGACCCGTAGCCCCTATGATGGTGACCTTATTTATTGGAACACCAGAATGAGAAAACATCCTGAAATGACCAGTCAAAAGGGAAGGCTTTTGAAAAGGCAAAAAGGGAAATGTGCTCATTGTGGACTTACCTTCAGGAACGGAGATTTACTGGAAAAACATCATATTCTACCGCGCGCATTAGGGGGAAATGACCTAGATAAAAATCTAGAATTATTACACCTCCACTGTCACGACATAAAACATGGAATCAAAATCAATTCTTCAAAATTAGATGAGAAACCATTTTAGAGGTACCAATGACAATGGTTCCTATGATGAGGAGCCGTATGATGCGAAAGTGTCACGTACGGTTTTGAAGACGAGTCGGTGAGGCGACTCACCGGCTTAGTTTAATTTTATCCACCCGAGAAGAGACATAGACCGTCGGGACAAACGACTAAAATCCGTATCCGTACGGGCATCTAAAACGATGGGAAAGGGTGGAAAATTACATAAAGGTTTTTGTTCTAAGACCTATCAAAAATGCCAAAGAATCAACAACCAAATTGGCCACATTGTTTCAAAACGAATTGTTGAGATTGCTGAAAAGTTTAACTCTGAGGCGATCGTGTTTGAGAACCTCAAAGCATGGTTTGAAGTTACCGTAAGAATAGTGGAGCCTTTACAGTTGGCAGGTTATGCATAAAAGGGTTAAAGATTATTAATTAAGGCTCCACTATTCTAAGGTTTCGTCTCCGGAAGCCAAAGGGAGGCCGGAAACGGTCTAACCTTCGACAAAGATTTCATGGATGGCTTAAGGCAAAAATTCGCGATTTTACGGAGACGAAACCTTAGAGTAGTGCAGCCTTACAACAACACCTGTCACCTTTGATGCATAGCCTACCAACTTGCTTTGGCTGCACTACTCTTACGGTAACTTCAAGAAATGAAATGGGCTGAATTAGGTGGCAAAGTAATAGAGGTTGTGGCAGCTTACACCTCGAAGCTTGCCTATGATGGTTCTGGTACGGTTAGACGCAACTCAAGAAATTATGCCCTAGCAACCTTCCCCTCAGCTAAGCGTTTCAATGCCGACCTAAACGGCGCTTACAACATCGGTGCTAGAGGTGTACTTAAGCTCGTTCGCAGAAATGACAACGAGGGTCGTTCCAGCAAAAGCTCTGGACGATCGCCTAGAAGCTGGGCTTGTCTATGTGATTTATGGGCTAGGGGTAGCTCTAAATTAGCATAAGACACCTCCACCTGGCTATCGCCACGCTACGCGAACGGCGATAGCCAGGTGGAGGAAGCTTCAT
>NZ_JAAHHZ010000544.1:0-3302 GCF_010672005.1 Moorena sp. SIO4A5
CTACTGAGGATTGCCAAACAATTGCTCTTCACATCTACTTATTATAATCATACAGTACAAAGTCTGGCAAGTACTTTCGCAAATTTTTTTGAAATCACTGTGGTGTCGGGAGTTTTGAGTACAAGGTAAAGTAAACAATAAATAGTTAACACTAAGCAGTCAAGTAAATATAAGCCAGTCAGTAGTCACCAGTCAGTAGTCACCAGTCAGTAGTCAACAATACTATCCTAATCGTTGACTTCTTGCCACTGTAGCCCATGCTTGAGTGGGGAACGGCTTGATTCAACGTTGACCTTGAGCAACGGTTTTTGGTTAACCCCTGATTGCCTTTGTTTTTCTAACACTGCTCTAGCTAATGCCGCTTGTCGTTCCACTTCTTCCTTTAAATGCTGCTTACGGGAATACTCAGCTATCTTGATTCTCGCTTTCTGGTAGGTCGGGGTTTCTTTAGGGATTTGAGACAAATAAACTAGCGCTTGAATAAAGTTACCCTGTCCTCCTTGTTCATAGGCTTCTTGTAACAAATACTCTGCTCGAATCTGTTGCTTTTGCTGATATTCCTTCAGCTTTGGTTGGACTTTAGCACCGGTGGGGGTTTCTGGATGGATTTGTTCGAGTAGTGCGATCGCATTGCTAAAGTCTTGGGCTAATGCTTGTTTGTAGGCTTGCTTTAATAACCCTTGGGCTTCTGCCTCAAGGCGAGGTTTTGCCTTCTTGACTAAGGGCTCCATCTTCTTTTGCCAAAAGCCAATTGAGGGCATTTTATCGTATCCCTCAAGCACATCTGACCATCGTTCTTGATAAAAGGCTTGCTCTGTAGCCTTAAATAGAGCTTCAGCACCTTGCCATTGTTGCTGCCACTGTTGAACCGTATTTAGGGATTGTTCATAGATCAGACTATCGCTAGGAATCGATTCTGCTAGTGCGATCGCTTCCTCCAAATCACCGGCTTGATAGTGTTTGATTGCCTTTTGTAGAATATCAAATTCAGAACGAGACGCAGAAGCATTCAGTAGAGCATAAAGTCCGATTAAAATCGCTATACCATTGGAGCTTGCTGCTCCGACTCCGATTCTTTTCAGTAAAGGTGGCAATTTTGGCCAGCTATACAGGGCGAATTCACGGACATACACTTTCCAATGTAAGTCAGGCTCATAATTGCTAAGTGCTGAGTCGTTATTACTAGTTTTTGAGTCTTGAGTGCTGAGTGTTTCCTGCTCAGTTTTGACTCCTGAGTCAGACAATAGCGCTGCCTGTTTTAATTCTTGTGAGCTAGACTCCCTAGTCAGTGCTGAGTCTTCAATGCTAACCCTTGAGTCAGACTTAGTATCCAGCACGCTTAATTCAAAAGTGTCATTGTCACTAAACTCGATACTGAGTGCTGAGTGCTCCGTTATCAGTTCTGAGTCAGACTGAGTATCCAGAACGTTGAATTCAAGAGTGTCATTGTCACTAAACTTGATACTGAGTGCTGAGTGCTCGGTTATCAGTTCTGAGTCAGACTTAGCAATAGATACTTTTAACTCAGGACTTTGAGTAGACATGAGTGTTTTAAGTACGATTAATGCATCATTTGCTGACTGATAACGCAATTTGCTGTTGTAAGAGACCATATGGTTGAGTACAAACGCCATTTTATCGCTAACCGATACATGGTTTCGCCAATGAATCTCACCAGTCTCAGGGTCAGCCAATTGCATTGGGGTCATGCCTGTGAGGGCGTGAATCGCAATCATTCCTAGGGAATAAATGTCACTGTTAGGAAAGGATTGACCAGCAAGTTGCTCTGGGGGTATGTAGGCGAAGGGACGAATTGTGCTGGATGCATCAGACCGTGGATACTCGGTCAGATGGGCTTTGATTGGCTTTGAATTAATCAGCTCAGCAGCACCAAAGTCAATCAAAACTAGCCTACGGTCTGACCCTCGTCTGATTAGGTTATTGGGTTTGAGGTCTCTATGAATTATCCCTTGGCGGTGAATAAATTCTAGAATGCCTAGAACATCTTCTAATAGTTCAATGCACTGGTTTTCGCTAAAGCGTTTATTACTGTTTTGGCTGATTGGCAGTTCAGTACTAAGAGTTTCTCCGACAATTAAGTTTTGAACTAAGTAAAATCCCTGGTTATCTTCAAAATAATCAAGTAGACGGGGAATTTGATTATGGCTACCCAGTTTGATCAAGCTTTGAGCTTCATTAAGCCAGAGACGCTTAAGAAATTGCCATTTTTGAGGATCATCGCTTTTGGGCTGAAGATACTTAATCACATAGCGGGGATGACCGTGTTGTCGGGTATCCTCTGCGATATAGGTTTTGCCAAATGCCCCAGCACTTAGAGATTCAATGATTTTATAACGCCCGTTGAGGAGCTTTCCCCATAGGGAATGATTTGGATTAATTTTCAAAAAATTTTTTCCTACCAAAATCACTTCTATTTAGTTTTTTTCAAGAAACCAACAGTGTTTCCGGAATTAGTGGTTGATAGAAGTAATTGGATTTGCGGTAGCGTCACCCGGTAGGAAATGGGATGTAAGCAATCAGCTATATTAAATCAGCTATATTAAATAAGATATATTAAATCACCTATCAGTGATCAGTAATTTTAATCATGGGCGTTACTCCCGTTGCGGGATGATATGACAATTGTTGACAACCCCAAAGCTTCCACTCTTCACCCTTCTTCCCTCTCCGGATGTTGTCCTCATTTGCTACAACAGAAAGCAACTGGGTATAAAAACTATATGCCAGGATAGAGATTAGATGTGTGTTCTTCGGTGGTCATCATATCCGCTTCTTAAACATGGAAAGTTGAAATTAGCACTATGAGCAAGGATCTAGACTTTAGCCCCCAGGGCTATGAAATTAAACAAGAGTTAGGACAAAATCACGCTGGGGGTAGAGTCACCTACCTGGCGACACAACTGGAGACTCAGCAACCGGTTGTGATTAAGCAGTTGCAGTTTTCCCAATTAGGTACTAGCTGGGCAGAATACGACACTTATGAACGAGAAATTAAACTCCTGCAGCAGCTAAATCATCCTAGCATTCCTCGCTATATCGATTCTTTTGACACTCCCACTGGATTTTGCTTAGTCCAAGAATATAAACCAGCACCTTCCCTCGCGGAAGATTACCACTGGACACCAGAAGAAGTTAAGCAAATTGCGATCGCGGTCTTGGAAGTCTTGGTTTACTTGCAACGGCGGCAACCTCCTGTGATTCATCGAGATATTAAACCAGAAAATATTTTGGTTGATAGACAGGGTAACTTGAAGGTGTATCTAGTAGACTTCGGTTTTGCC
>NZ_JAAHHZ010000545.1:0-3294 GCF_010672005.1 Moorena sp. SIO4A5
TCACTTGCCCAGAAAAGTTAGTTTTAACTTCTTTATTTAATAACTCTTCCCAATGCCAGCGTACGGTTTGCTCAACTGCTGTAGACTTGACAGTGCGGACACCAGAAAGCACTTCAATCAGATAACTGCTTTCTTTTGCGATCGCATTAAATACTTCCCGAGAAATTCGTTTTAAAAAGGGTGTAGAAATCAACGCTAGCAGGAAAAAGGGTGGTACAATTACTAAAATTAGCAGCGCCATCTTCCAACTGTACCAAAACATCAATCCCACATAGATAAAAACTGTTACTAAATCTAGCAGGATAGATAACGCTTCACCGGTAAGAAACCGCTCAATTTTACGATTTTCCTGAATCCGGGAGGTAATATCACCCACAAAACGAGACTCAAAGAAACCTAAAGGTAATCGCAATGTATGGCTGATAAACCCCACAATTAGTGCTAGGTCTACTTTATTTGCGGTGTGGTCAAGCAAATATTGCCGCAACCCGGTAATCGCAACCCGAAACATAGTAAACATCAGCAATCCTAACCCCACAGCGGTTAGGGTGAGGGTGCTCCGTTGCACCACCACTCGGTCTAAAATTATCTGGGTAAATATCGGTGTAATCAGACCAAATATCTGGATCATCAGGGAAGCAAAAAACACCTCCAGCAACACGACACTGTGAGGCTTTACCAATTCAAAAAATTGCCAGAAAGAGGTCTTACTTTCTTTGGTATCCTTCAGGATTGCTGTGGGTTCCAGTAGCAGTACATAACCAGTCCAATCCGCTTTGAATTCCTGGTGGCTCAGACTTTTCTGACCAAGAGCAGGGTCAGCAATTACCACATGCTTGTTGGTGATTTCATAAACAACAATAAAGTGTTTTCCTTCCCAGTGGACAATCGCAGGTAGCTGTTGTTTTGCCAGTCGATCCAGACTAGCTTTCACTGGTCGAGTGGAAAAGCCAATACTTTCGGCAGCCGCTGATAGTCCCCGCAATGAAGCGCCATTACGGTCAGCATTGGAGATATCTCGCAAGCGGTTAACACTGAATCGTTTCCCCCAATAGCGACCGATCATCACCAGACAGGCAGCACCGCAGTCAGAACCACTCTGTTGGGCAAAAAACGGATAGCGCCGGATCACTCGCTGCCACAAATGACCAACTTTTTGAGTAGGGCTAGGAAAGTAAGCTTTGCTGATGGTTTGCTTGGGTTTTTCGTCTCCGGAGGTGGGGATATCTTTCTTTTCCCCCACTCTTTTTACTTCCCCCACTCTCTCTTTCTGCGACTCTCCCAAAGCACTCTCCGAGGGCATCAGCAGGGAATTTTGCCCTTGGGCCTGACGATAAAAATGTTCGCGGATTTGGGGATGTTTGCTAATCAGGGGAAATAACAGTTCCGGAGTTAGATAACAGAGCTTGGTTTTGAGGGAAGCTCTGGCTGAGTAACACTCAAAAGACTCTTCTGGAAAGAAAGTACACTCCCCAAACGAAGCTCCAGCTTCTAAGTTGGTAATTAACTCCCCGGCACTATTAATCAGTCTGACCTTTCCGGAAATCACAATATAAATGCCAGCTTCAGC
The DNA here is from genome assembly GCF_010672005.1 of Moorena sp. SIO4A5. Lineage (NCBI taxonomy): Bacteria > Bacillati > Cyanobacteriota > Cyanophyceae > Coleofasciculales > Coleofasciculaceae > Moorena > Moorena sp. SIO4A5. The sequence goes on from NZ_JAAHHZ010000545.1 coordinate 1,571, forward strand.
ATCTGTTGACTGCCAAAATTGACCGACCGTTGGCTCGCGATATTTTATTTGTTTGAGACAGCGTGATACTTCTAATTCTGAAAGAGAATGCCCTAGAGTATTAGCGAGCTGCTCAGGGGAAATCAGTGGATTAGATCTAGGATTAGATGTAGATGTATGTCGAACCATAATCTCATGCCATGTTGCTGGGATTAAATAGCCAAAAACTATTGGACTCGGAGCCATTAGCGGATTTCAGGTCAGAAATAAAGATGCTGTGACCATCGTTTTCCTGTCTGCTAGGGGAGTTAACCTTTCTCCGTGTTGGTATAGTCGATAATCCCATGTCTTTGAGCAATCGTTGCAGGTGGCGATTGCTGAGTTCAATCCCGAATTCTTTGGCCAGATGTTTGTTCAACCAATTCACTGTCCAGCGGCGAAAGGAATACCCATAATCCCGGGGACTCTGGTTAATCAGTTCTTTCAAACGGTCTAAATACTCGTCATTGACTGCCTTGGGGCGACCAATGGGACAATCCTGCCATTGGTGAGCCATCCCACTACGAGCTATATGCATCCAATGTCTTACTGTTGCGGCACAACACCCCAAGGTTTGACAAATTTCCGTTTGAGATTTGCCCTGGTCTGCCAATAACATAATTTGAATCCGCTGACGATAGGACTCATGTAAATCCTCTTCGAGACTTTTTTGGAGCAGTTTGCGTTGGAAGGCTGTTAAATAATGACTTTGAGAAATTTTGGCCTCTTTACCTTGAGCGTTATTCATATCAATCTGTTTTCTATTTACCACAGTCCTAAATTGGGCATTTTTAACATTCATTGAATGTAAGCTATCAGCGGTCAGCGGTCAGCGGTCAGCCCTCAGCCCTCAGCGGTCAGCCTATGGGTATGGCCACAGGCTAGAAGCCTGTGCCACCCTACTTGAGGTGCCTTCAGCGGTCAGCGGTCAGCCCTCAGCCCTCAGCGGTCAGCCCTGAGCCTATGGGTATGGCCACAGGCTAGAAGCCTGTGCCACCCTACTTGAGGTGCCTTCAGCGGTCAGCCCTGAGCCCTGAGCCCTCAGCCCTCAGCCTTTAGCTGATAGCTGATAGCTGATAGCTGTTCGCGTAGCGTGCGCGTAGCGCTTAAGCTGATAGCTGATAGCTTACTAATGAGCTATTTAGAAACCCTATATAGACCCCAAGAGTTAAGCGATTGGCCTACGGCCACGCTACGCGAACGCAATCAACTTACAGTTCTAAAACAGATAGTTTTTACTTCGATGGAAGTAATTGTTAGTTCAAGAATAGTTGAATTAACTCTTGGTAGTAATGGCTGAATTATCTCCCATGAAAGATTATATAAGTAGTCGGCTCAAAATCAACGGTTTAGCATTAAGCAATCCTTAAAAAATGCCCATCATTGCTCCAACCCGATGGACTAAAAATTCACAAGAATTAAGATAATCTTAAAAACGTTGCTCCGAGTACTTATCACTAAACTATTGGTTATCTAAAGGGTATCGCTTTCACGAAAACTAAACTAAACCTTTAACTCTGTAAAGCTTTGATAAAGCTTGCATAAAGCTTTGATCAAAAAACAATGACCAAAAAACAATGATCAGATCAAATTCCATAGTTTATCCCTTTATCCACAATGGATGTAATCTGTAATTATCGGGGGATGGGAATTAGGCACTAGCCAGGATCAATGCACCGATGAAGTGAGCACCACTGAAGGCTGAC
>NZ_JAAHHZ010000546.1:0-3288 GCF_010672005.1 Moorena sp. SIO4A5
GGACAAACTAACGATAAGATCCAAATTGATTTCAGTTGCCAACCAGAGGAACGATTTAGTGTCAGATTAAAATTGGGAGATATAAGTATCACGGAAAAATTTATAATTTAGGTAAGCTATCAGCTATAGCGCGATTAGCGCTACAGATGGTGCTACTTGAGGTGCTTTTAAATAAAAGAGGTAAGCATTGGAATAATGCTGAGTTACATCTTTTGAATAAAACAGGTATAGCACTACGCATTAAGATGTTTGACATTTCTAAACTCCGAAACCTAGTCAATGCTTACTTTTGACTTCTGACTTCTCACTTGAGACTTGCGCGTAGCGCTATAAGCATTGGAATAATGCTGAGTTACATCAGCTGACTGCTGACCACTGACCACTGACCGCTGACCACTGACCACTGACCACTGACCGCTGAATGCTTACCCTTCAGGAACATGGGTTTACAGTGTTGACATCTCCCCCGGTTGAAACACGGGGAATTCTACAAGGTTGTTACGTCGCAGGGTGAACCCGTGCGACTTCACTTCTTGTTCGATAGGATCTAGACAGAGATGTGAACAGATCAAATCGATGCGGGAGTGTCAATGCTCCCCTACCTGCCTTGGTTAAGTCAATACCTAACTGTGCAGCTACTTTCCTAGCGATGTTGGCTGCCCCATTACAGTCGGCATTCACTAGGTGACCTTTAGAGGACTTATATAATCCACGCCTTACTCGTTTTCCATTAAACTAAGCCGAGGAGTCGCCTCCACCGACTCGTCTTCAAAACCGTACGTGACAGTTTCCTGTCATACGGCTCCTCATTATAGGAACCATTGTCATTGGTACCTCTACATTAGAACGGGTTGTCATCCAGTTCAGAGGAATCGCTACTTGATTCTTGACACTTAGGTTTGACATTAGTTCTATGTTTCGCATCGTGGCAATGGAGATGTAGTAACTCTAGGTTCTTATTTAGGTCACTTCCACCTAGTGCGCGTGGTATTATGTGATGCTTCTCTATTAAATCCTCTGACCTGAAGGTGAGACCACAGTGGGCACATTTTCCTTTTTGTCTTTTTAAAAGTTTTCCTTTTTGGGTAGACATTTCAGGATGTTTCTGCATTCTGTTACTCCAATAAATTAGGTCTCCGTCAAATGTGCTTCTGGATTCTTTTACTTTGACGTGCCTGACCACAGGGGTCTTGGCGTGCTTGGGTAGGTAGTTTTCCTCCCCTGTCATAAAGACCCAGTTGTCGATTTTCCGGGCGTCCCACGGATTCTGCGGTTTTTCAACCTTGGTTCCCCAGTATTTATTGTTTACCCAGGTCTTGGATTTGTTAGGGTGTCTTCTGTATCCCCATCTTTGAAGTTTGTAACAGAGCAAGTGGTCTAACTTCGAGAAGATTTTCTTACTAACCTGTGAGCGGTTGTAATTACACCATCCCGTTATAATAGGCCTGAGTTTGCTTATTAAAGCGGCTTGTGGAGCGGCTTTGTGGTTATCTATGACCTTTGCGAGCCGCTCGTAATGCTCTTTTACTTTCTTTTGAGATGGTTTGATTAAGGTTTTGTAGCCCTTGTTGTTTGACTGATGTTTACCCACTTCGTATTGACGTATATTGAATCCGAGGAAGTCATATCCGTTGAAAGTGTGGGTAATTCTGGTCTTACTGGGCTTCAATTCCAAGCCTATGTCTTTCAGCCAGTCCTTTATTATCTCAAGACATTCTTCTACCACTTCTTTGGATTTGTGCATGATGATGAAGTCGTCTGCGTATCGAACGAAATTGAGAGCTTTGACATTTTTTGCCTTTTGTCCGGGTAGAGTTCTTGCGAACTCTTTTATTCGTTCTTCCATTCCGTGGAGAGCTATATTCGCCAAAAGTGGAGAAATTATTCCACCTTGGGGAGTGCCCTCATCTGTAGGGTTGAATGTTCTATTATCCATTACTCCTGCCTTTAACCAGTTTTTGATTAATCGTTTCATGGATGGATAGGTATTCAGTTTTCCTAAAAGGACATCATGATTAATTTTGTCGAAACATTTGGAGATATCGGCGTCTAATACCCATTTGGGCATTTTATTGATTCCGAGAAATATTGTTTCGATGGCATCGTGACAAGACCGTCCTGGTCTGAATCCGTATGAATTAGGTTCAAAGACCGCTTCCCATTCCGGTTCTAAGGCAAGTTTGGTTAGTGCTTGGAGTGCTCGGTCATAGATAGTTGGTATACCTAGAGGACGTTTCTCATTACGACCTGGTTTATCAATCCAAACTCTACGGGTAGGTTGAGGTTTCTTATACAATTTCAGGTTGGCTACTAAGGTGAGTCGTTGCTTGTTGGTTAAAGCTTTTTTCCCATCTATTCCAGCCGTCTTTTTACCTTTATTTTGTTGAGTTACCTTCCTGACCGCTACCATCTTGGCAGACCAGGATTTCATCATAGTTTTTTGAAGCTTTCTTACCACGCGACTATCGCCACGTTGGGAGGCTCTGTAGATTCGTTTTTGCAACTTGAATACGGTTATTTCTAGCTTTCGCCAATCAACCTTACTCCATTCCGACTGTGGGGCGAACCCCCGAGTTTTAGACATGTTAATTGCTACTCATAACTCTACATTTTCCTACAACGTGAGTCTGTCAGCGTATTCTAGGTATTACCCCTAAACGTTTGCTTCTGACTCAATCTTTCCAACATAGGCCATGGGGCTAACTACCTACTCAGTGACCGACCGCCCTGAGAGTACCTATGTGGTTACTTCGTTCCTGATAACCATTCTGTGAACTTTTAGGGTGATACTGTCCGCCGGGAACTAGGGAAATCATTATAAAACCATCAATCTTTATAACCCTATGTGTTCCGTTTCTATTTGATTACAGCGTTTCAGCTATTTCGCTGTTCATGGATGACGACGGTTCAGGCGTATCTTTCTCTCGTACCCGTGAGTTCTATTGCCTAGTTAGCCACCACTTTTAGCTAGTAGTGTTTTACCGTTTGACCCCGCTTTAACCTAGAGCTTGTTAATTCTCAGTGATTAGGGGTAGGGCTGTCACTCGGATTTCGCGAGGGTTGGTATCTCACCAACATGGTTATCAAGTTATCAAGGTTTATTCCCTTGTGGCTAATCCCCCAAATCCTTATGGGATAAGGTTTCTAGCCAACGAATCGCACTGATGGCTTCCATCCACTGGGTTTTTCACCGTGTGTTGGTAATGGGTCATCATCCAGGAAAGACGCTTTGCTTGTATACGACTCTTCAGTTATTGTTAATTTGACACCATATTCAGAACAAAGTTG
>NZ_JAAHHZ010000547.1:0-3285 GCF_010672005.1 Moorena sp. SIO4A5
TTGCCCAGACTTTTCCTACCATTGAGCAGTTGGCTCAAGCAACCGTCACCGATATTGAGGGAATCTACGGCATTGGACCAGAAATTGCTCAGTCTGTCTGGGGTTGGTTTCAGATTTCCAGCAACCAGACCTTGATTACTCGATTGCGAGAAGCGGGTTTACAGTTAGAAGCCTCTACTAAAACTAGAGCGCTAGATAAAACCCAACCCTTAACCGGAAAAACCTTTGTGATTACTGGCACCTTGCCTACCCTCAAGCGTAGTGACGCGAAAGACTTGATTCAAAACGCTGGTGGTAAGGTTACTAGTTCAGTTAGTGCCAAAACTGATTATTTGGTGGTTGGGGAAGATGCTGGTTCTAAGTTAGAAAAGGCTAAAGAATTAGGAATTACCCAATTAAGTGAATCCCAGTTGTTGGACTTGCTTTAACTGAACCTATTCCAAACAAATCTACGTTAGCGATTCCCGATTCCCGATTCCCGATTCCCGATTCCCGATTCCCGATTCCCGATTCCCGATTCCCGATTCCCGATTCCCGATTCCCTTACTGTGGTTGCTTCAACCGGTCAGGTGATAGGGAGGGAGTAAGCCCAGCAAAAAACCCCGCGTCTGATGACCGGGGAGTGTTGACAGTGTCAATTGAAGGTTTAGCGGTAACGACGCTTGCGTCTGCGAGCGATCGCTTTGCGCTTTTTCTTTTCAATGGGAGTCTCAAAGTGACGTAGACGCTTCATATCAGCAAAAATTCCTGCTTTAGAGACTTGTCGCTTAAATCTACGCAGGGCTGACTCAATACCTTCATTTTCACCGACAACCACTTGGGTCATACTAAATTAATCCTCCTAAATTTGAACAAAAAATTCTACCTATACTATCATACAATTATACTATCTAGCAATATTGCTGATAACAAGACGTGACAGGATATTACCCAGCAGGGTGAATACCCGACAGAATCTGCCTGGGTGATTATACCTTGACACTCCCCGTCCTAGAAGAACGGGGATTCTTGCTTCAACGAGCCAACTTGCTCAACCAGACCGGAATCAGGAAGAGTAGAGGTTGATTCTCCGCAAGCGTTCGGATCAATGATCCAAGTTCCGGTGTGCCCCACCGTACTCAAGGCTCTTGTTCTAATGTTGATGGCGGCGTTGTGGTCTCTGTCTAGTTCGCACCCACACTTGCAAGTATGAGTTCGAGTTGATAGCGACTTTTTGACCACTTCACCACAACTAGAACAGTTCTGGCTAGTGTAGGCAGGATTAACTGCAACGGTTATTCTGCCAAACTTGACGCCAAAGTGCTCCATCCATTTTCGGAACTGATACCAACCTGCATCATTAATAGACTTAGCAAGACAATGATTTTTTGCTAGATTTTTTACTCTTAAGTCTTCGTAGGCGACCAAGTCGTTAGACCGGATTACGCAACGTGCGAGTCTCTTGGCATGTTCTTCACGTTGCCTACTTATCTTGAGATGTGTCCTGCCTAATCTATTAACGGCTTTTTTACGGTTGGATGAGCCTTTCTTTTTTCGGGATACTCGACGCTGATAGAACTTAAGGCGCTTTTCTCCCTTTCGATAAAACCTTGGGTTAGGTTCAGTATTCCCATCAGAATCAGTGTAAAAATCTTTAAGTCCTACATCCAGTCCGATAGTTTTACCGGTTGATTCTAATTCTTCATTGATATCGACTGAAACGCAGAACTGGACATAGTACCCATCTGCTCGCCAAACTATTCTAACCCGCTTAATTTGTTTCTTATCAAAGCGCCACAAGTCCCATTTACCCTTGAGTTTAAGCTTCCCAATTCCTTTTTTATCTGTGAAAGTGATTGATTTTTTATCAGGGGACAATTTCCATCCTGATTGCTTATACTCAACCGATCTCACCTTTTTCTTGAACTTGGGAAACCCTTTCTTTCCGGGTACCTTTTTCTTGCAATTGTCGTAAAATTTCGCGATTGATGACCATGCTCGTTCGGACGCGGCCTGACGAGCACTAGAGTTCAACTCATTAGCAAAAGGAAACTGTTTGGCCAAAACCTTGCAATATTTGCTAAGGTCGTACTTCCCAGTTCCTTTGTTGTCCAACCACAAGCGAATACAGCTATTACGGATAAACTTCACTGTCCGAATAGCTTCGTCTATAGCTGAATATTGGTGTTTTTTGCCCCATGCTTTGAACTCTAGAATGATCATTGACCTAAGGTCACGCTCCGCGAACGAAGATCGATCTGTTTCGATAAACTCCAAAATTAACATGCTTGGCGACAACTGTCAATATAGATTCTAAAAAAAAAAGCCGTCCTAGAAGGACGGGGCTTTAAACCCAATATTTTTGGTAAAAATACTGGGATAAAAAAATTATTTAAAAAATTAGGGTTGATTAAGATGAAGGTAAGCTATAAGCTATCAGCAGCTAGCTATCAGCTATAAGCTATCAGCAACCAGCTATTATGCAAAGGCTGACGGCACCTTAAGTAGCGTGGCTGAACGCGCACGCATGAGCTAAAAGCTCAGGGCTGACGGCTGACGGCTGACGGCTGATTGCTTACGGATGAAGTTTAGCGATCGCATTTTCAATCAACTCAACTCCTTGGTCAACCGTCTCTATTCTACTGAGTTTCTGACGCAATTCCCCTGCTCCGGGAAACCCTTTCGCGTACCAACTCATGTGTTTCCGGGATTGATAAATACCCCGCTCCCCCTTATAGTGCCATAGACCTTGTAAATGCTCCTTAGCACATTCAAGCAGTTGTACTGGTGTGGTTGGGGGTAACAGTTGTCCGGTTTTCAGGAAATAGTCTATTTCTCCGACTAGAAAGGGATAGCCCAGGGTTCCCCGAGAACACATTACCCCATCAGCACCGGTTTCTTCCAAGCAGCGCACTGCTGCATCGACGGACAAAATATCCCCATTAGCAATCACTGGGATAGACAGCACATCTTTTACCCGCTTAATCCATTCCCAGCGAGCCGAGCCATTATACCCCTGGTCACGAGTACGGCCATGGAGGGTCAACATCTGAGCCCCGGCATCTTCCATACGTTGGGCAAATTCTACCGCATTGATCTCCTGATCAGTCCAGCCAATACGGGTTTTGACCGTTACAGGTACCTCCACTGCCTTGACTACTGATTGTACAATTGCTTCTGCCGTTTCTGGATCTCGCAGTAAGGCAGACCCGCCACCATTTTTAGTAATTTTATTAACAGGGCAACCCATATTGATATCCACAGTATCTGCCCCTTCTGCCACTGCCCTTTGTGCCGCTTGAGCCA
>NZ_JAAHHZ010000548.1:0-3284 GCF_010672005.1 Moorena sp. SIO4A5
CCTCTTAAATTAGCCCCTCTAAGATTGGCATCAACATAAGACTTATTATAACCCTTACCACTAACTAATAATTCTCTGACAGCTGTATCAGCTAAGATAGTTTTACCTGGTCTAGCTCGGTCAAGTTTTATGGTATTTCGCCAACAGGTACAGGTGAGATTAGCCTCTCTTAAATCTGTACTTTTGAGGGTAGCTCCCGTAAAATTAGCATCGGTTAAATTGGCTTTGTAAAAACTGGTACCTCCTGTAGCAGCAATAGCAATAGCAATAGTACGAATCCAGGCATCTCGGGGGTTCCCTTTTAGAGCACGCCAGCCCAGGTAAGCACCAAGTAATACTAAGACTAAGCCTACAGCTATGGCTACAGCCCATGATCCAGCGGTGCCTAATTCAAATTCAATGGCGCTGGCGATGCCGAAGGCGTTGGTGATGGGAATGGCGATGGTAATGGCGATGATGATGACTCTGACGCTGGCAATGGCAATGGCGCTGGCGCTGGCGATGGCGCTGGCGATGGCGATGGCGCTGGCAATGGCAATGGCAATGGCAATGGCGCTGGCGAAGGCGATCGCGAAGGCGATGGGGATGCCGCGGGCGATGGGGATGACGCGGGCGTAGGCGCTGGCGAAGGCGATCGCGAAGGCGAAGGCGCTGGTGCTGGCGCTGGTGATGGCGAAGGCGAAGGTGATGGTGATGGTGATGGCGCTGGTGATGGTGAAGGCGAAGGCGAAGGCGTAGGCGCTGGCGATTACTGAACCGATACCTTGACGCAGAATAACACTATATACTATAATTATAGTAACCAAAGCTATGCAACCGGAGACTTGGTCGTTAGAGTCAAAGATTGACGCTACTACCGCCCCACCAAGTAAGGATACAATTCCTGATAGTCCTGACACTATCCAGGAAGATAACAGAAGAACAATTGTCCACCGTTTCTGTAATCCAGCCTTCGCGTTACAGAACTTAGTTCCGGTTAGATTAGTATTCTTAAAGTTCGCGCCTCGAATATCAGCTTCACTAAAATCTGCCCCTGAAAGGTTTTGCCCCTGGAATGACTGACCTCTGAGATTTACCCTTCGGAAATCCCTTTCTCCATTCTTATATTTGCTTAGAACTTCATTAGCTTCCATTTGTGATAGTCATATAGTCAGCGGTCAGTTATCAGTTAACGCGCTACGCGCACGCTACGCGAACAGTTTTTGAATAAAACAAGCTGACCACTGACCTTAAGTATTAATAATTAGATTATTTTTGCTGATTAATTAATATAGATGTATTTACCCTGACTTAACGATTAGGCTCCCTAAGGAAAACCTAAGGAAGATAGTTTTTATTAAAAAGGGGTTTCAGCATACCTACTGGCTAGTATATCATGTTTGATAACTGAAGCAAATGAAGAAACTTAATAAGTATAGCGCTAGTTTGAGTCTGAAAAGTCCCCCTTACTAAGGGGGATTTAGGGGGATCTCAACCCTGAAGCGGATTTGGGATAGATCCCCCCCAGCCCCCCTTTGATAAGGGGGGAGCAATGAAATAGCCCGACTCCCCACTCCTAACTGAATAATTACGCTTGTTATCAGCTAACAGCTGACGGTTGATAGCTTACGTTTAATCTCGTCTAGCCAGGTCAAGTTTACTAGTATTTTCCAAACAAGCACCAGTAAGATTAGCCTTTCTTAAATCTGTACTTTTGAGGGTAGCTCCGGTAAAGTCAGCATCGGTTAGGTCAGCGTTGTAAAAGCTAGTACCCCCTGTAGCCGCAAATGCGATCGCAGTAGTGCGAATCCAGGCATCTCGGGGGTCCCCTTTTAGAGCACGCCAGCCCTGGTAAGCACCAAGTAATACTAAGACTAAGGCTACAGCTATGGCTACGGCTATGTCTACAGATCCGCTTAATCGGAAGGCGATGGCGCTGGCGCTGGCGCTGGTGATGAAGAGGCTAACGACCCTGGCGCTGGCCCTGGCGCTGGTCTTGGCGCTGGCGCTGGTGATGGCAACGGCATAGATGCTGGCGATGGCAATCGGGCAGGCGAAGCCGCTGACGCTGCCGCTGTCGATGGCAACGGTGCTGACAGCACCGAAAGCACAGACGAAACCGAGGACGGCTCCTGCTCCCATACCTTTACGCAGGATAACAATATATACTATAATTACACAAACCAAAGCTATCCAGCTGGAGACTTGGTTATCTAAGTTGTCAAAGATAAACGCTACTACCCCCCCACCAAGGAAGGAGAGAATTCCTGATAGTCCTGACACTATCCAGGAAACTAACAGAAGAACAGTTACCCACCGTTTTTGTAATCCCGCCTTGGCCTTACAGAAGTTAGTTCCGGTTAGAATAGCATTCTTAAAGTTGGCTCCCCTAATATCAGCTTCACTAAAATCTGTTCCTGAAAGGTCTTGCCCCTGGAAAGACTGACCTCTGAGATTTACCCTGCGGAAATCCCTTTCTCCATTCTTATATCTGGTTAGAACTTCATTAGCTTTCATAGCTTCCATTAGTGGTAGTAACATAGTAAGCTATCAGTTATCAGCATTCAGCGGTCAGCATTCAGCATTCAGCATTCAGCATTCAGCATTCAGCTTTTGAATAAAACAAGCTGATAACTAAGAGCTGACGGCTGTTCGCGTAGCGTGAGCTAAAAGCTCACGGCTGACGGCTTACCTGAAGTATTAATAATTAGATTATTTGTGCTGATTAATTAATTTAGATGTATTTCCCCTGACTTAGGGATTAGACTCCCTAGGGAAAACCGAAGGAACAGAGTCTTGATGATAAACTGGGTTCAGTATATTCACTGAACAATATATCATATTTTCTGATTGAAGCAAATTAAGAAACTTTAAAAGTATAGCGCTATATTAATGGAAAGGGAACAGCGGATCTGGGAACAGGGAATAGGGAAAGAACCCTCAGCCGTTGGCCGTAGCAAATAAGCTGACCACTGACCGCTGACGGCTGACCACTGATAGCTCACCTTAGCTCTGTCTAGCCAAGTCAAGTTTACTAGTATTTTCCAAACTAGTACCAGTAAGATTAGCCTGTCTTAAATCTGTATTTTTGAGGGTAGCTCCGGTAAAGTCAGCATCGGTTAGGTCAGCGTTGTAAAAGCTAGTACCCCCTGTAGCCGCAAATGCGATCGCATTTGTCCGAATCCAGGCATGTTTAGGGTCTTCCGTTAGAGCACCCCAGCCCAGGTAAGAACCAAGTAAGGCCAAGAGGAAGGCTAAAGTTCCAGCTAAGGAAGAGGCGAGCTGGAAGCCCAAGGTTCCGGTTC